>CAIMSU010000321.1 GCA_903844155.1 uncultured Pseudomonadota bacterium
CATTTCTGGTACATCTACGATGTACCAGAAATGCTCTCTGCAATTGTGGTAGACCTGCCCTAAACGCGCGTCCTGCTTCACACCCGCGCTGTCCGCGCGAACGCCCCGTCCGGTGAGCTATGGTGCGCGCGATGTTCCGCCTGAATCCCGTCACTGCTGTCGCTCCCTTCGTGGCCCTCGCGGCCTGCCATTTCTCGGCTGCGACGAAGATCATCGGCGCCGACTCTGCGCCCGCGGTGGACTCTGGCGTCGCCACGACCGACAGCGCCGACACCGACACGGACGCGGACTCCAGCGCCCCCGTCGACTCCGGCTCCGACACCGCCTCCGCGCTCCCGGCCAACATCGACGACGACGGCGACGGCTACACCGAGAACCAGGGCGACTGCAACGACGCGGACCCCGCGGTCCACCCCGACATCACCGACGGCTGCGACGGCGTCGACACCGACTGCGACGGGGTGACGGACGAGGACGCCCCAGACGACGCCTACGAGCCGAACGATACCACCCCCTACAACCTCGGCAGCCTCGAAGACGACCCGACCAAATCCCTCACCGCCAACCTCAAGAACGACGACGACGTCGACCGCTACCAGTTCACGATCGTCGACTCGGTGTTCGACTTCTTCGCCGTCAAGATCAACGTCTCGGACATCCCGGCAGACGCGACCTACATCATCACGCTCAACCGGCTGCGCTCGGACGCCGACACACCGCTCGGGCAGGTCCAGCAGATCTTCGCGACGGGCACCGGCGCCATCGAGTACGACGACACCTCCAACTACGAGGACGGCGGCGACTACGAGATCGTCATCCAGGCAGCGGCCGGCGCCTCCTGCGAGCACGACTACCTGCTGGCGGTCTCGCAGTAGATGACGCGGCTCGCGCTCCTGATCGGTCTTTTCGCGCTTTGTGGCTGCGATCAGGACGGCGACGGCTGGGCCTGGCCGGGTGACTGCAACGACGCCGACCCGCTCGTCCACCCGGGCGCCACGGAATTCTGCGGGGGCATCGACGAGAACTGCAACGGGCTCATCGACGACGGCGCCATCGGCATTTTCTACCAGGATCTCGACGGCGACGGGCAGGGCAACCCCGCGGCCCCCTACACGGTCGACGGGTGCACCGCGCCACCCGGCCTCGTCGCCGACGCACGCGACTGCGACGACCTCGACCCCGCTGTCTACGATGGCGCCGACGAGCTCTGCAACGGCGTCGACGACGACTGCGACGGCCTCATCGACGACGCCGACCCCAGCGCCGATCCCAACGATATGACCACCTGGTACTTCGACGACGACGGCGACGGGTTCGCGGGCGACCGCACCGAGCAGCGTTGCACCTCGGTGTTCGGCCAGGCGATGGCGCCGACGGACTGCGACGACACCAACCCCCGGGTCTTTCCGGGCGCGCCCGAGGTCTGCGGCGACGGCGCGGTGGACGACTGCAACAACCCGGACGCCGCGGTGTGCGGGTTCACGGGCCTACGGACCGCTGCGAACGCGACGGGCAGGTTCATCGGGACCGCCAACAACGTCATCGGCGGCGCGTACCTGATGAAGGACCTGGATGGCGACGGGATTGTCGACCTGCTCGCCGGGTCGGAGACCGCGTCGCTCGGGCGGGGCGCGCTTTGGGTGATCCGCGGCCCGCTCACGGGTGGCCGGACACTCAGCGGCGGCCTGGCCGGCGATACGGGCGCAGGGCTCGGTGGCGCGATGGTCGACGCCGGGGACCTCGACGGGGACGGCCTTCCGGACCTGGTGATCGCCGCCCGGGGAACGGACTCGCTCTCCGGCGCGCTGTACGGCGTCTCGGGCGCCCCGCAGAGCGGATTCCCAGGGAACGCCGCCTGGGTCGCTGCAGGGGGCCCGGGCGAAGGGGCGGGCTACGCGTTGCTCGGCCCGGGTGACACGGACGGCGACGGCGTCAACGAGCTGTACATCGTCGGGCAGGCGGGCGACGGGACCGCGTCGTTGTGGCACACGAACGGACGCCCGCCGACCGTGCTGGCGGACCGCCTCACGGCGCCGGAGTGGACCTCGACGTTCGGCGATGCCATGGCGGCGACGGGCGACGTCGACGGCGATGGGCTGCCGGACGTCGCCATCGGCGACCCGTCCGTGTCCCGCATCTGGCTGGCGCACGGGGGCGAGCCGGACGTTGCCGAGGGCGTGCTGACGACCGGGAATTGCGGGGCTGCCCTCGCCGGTGTCGGCGACGTGGATGGGGACGGGCTGGCCGACCTCGCCAGCGCTTGCCCGGGCCGGACCGTCGACGTGACCGTGCCGGTCTACGGCTGGGACGGGCTCGCGCTCTCTGAGCTTGGGAACATCGACATCAACGCGCGCTCCTCCACCGGCGGTGAGTCGCTGGCAGCCGTCGCGGACGTGAACGGGGACGGCTTGCCCGAGCTCGCGGTCGGCCTGGCGACGGCGAGCCTGCCGAATCTCAGCGAAGGTGGGGTAGCTGTGGTGCTGAGCCCCATCCGCCTCGGCACGGCCGACGACGCCCCGATCACCGGCGGCGCGGCGAACACCGATCTCGGCCGCACGCTCGTGAGCGGCGACGCCAACGGCGACGGGTTTGACGATCTGCTGGTGGAAGCCGGCCCCGCGCGCGACACCGTCGGCGGCACCAGCCAGCTCCTGCTCTTCCCCTACCAGCTCCCCTGACCCCTTGACGTTCGGGCCCGTGCGAGCGACGTTCCAGCCATGCTCGCCCTCTTCAAGACGCTGTGGCTCTACTGGAACCGGGGCAACCGGGCGCTGCTCAAGGGCCAGAGCCGCGTCATCATGACGGCCGCCTACCTCTTCGGGATCGGGCCGGTGGCGCTGGTGTTCCGCGTTCTTCGCCGGACGTTGCTCGACCGCGGGCCTGCGCTGCCGGGCGTGCAGAGCCACTGGCTGGCACGCACGGACGGCGAGGCGACGATGAAGGACGCCAGCCGGCCGTTCTGACGGAATAGTTCAGCCCATGCTCGTCGCCTGCGCCCAGCTTTGCAGCACCGCCGACGTGGCGCGGAACCTCGCGGCGGTCGAGCGGCAGGTGCGGCGGGCAACGGCGCTCGGGGCCGGCCTGGTCGCCACGCCCGAGAACACGACGTTTCTCGGCCCTTCGGCCACGAAGATCGCGTTGGCGGAGCCGTTGAATGGCCCGACGAACCGGGCGCTCGGGGACATCGCCCGAAGCGCGCGGGTCTGGATGCTCGTCGGGTCGGTCGCCGAGGCAGGCGACGGGCAGCGCTGCTACAACACCTCGCTGCTCTTCGATGCGGAGGGGCAGCTCCGGGCGAGCTACCGGAAGATCCACCTGTTCGACGTGGACATCCCCGGCGGCCCCAGCTTTGCTGAGTCGAGCATGGTGATCCCCGGGGACTCCCTGGTCACCGCGGACTCGCCCCTCGGGCGCATCGGCCTCTCCATCTGCTTTGACCTGCGTTTTCCTGAGCACTACGCCGGACTCGTCGCCCGCGGCGCCACCGTTCTCACGGTCCCGAGCGCCTTCACGGTCCCGACGGGGAAGGACCATTGGCACGTCCTTTTGCGGGCGCGCGCCATCGAGTCGCAGGCCTACGTGCTCGCGCCCGCGCAGGACGGCCAGCACGACGACAGCCCGAATCCACGACGTTCCTACGGCCATTCCCTCATCGTCGACCCGTGGGGCCGGGTGCTGGCAGACGCTGGGGAGGGCGATCCCGATGGCCTCGCCCTCGCAGACATCGACCCCACCCTGGTCAGCACGATCCGCGCCGCGATCCCGATGCGCCGGCCCACGGCATGACGGCAAACCCCTACCAACGCGCCTTCGCCCGGGCCCGCCACGCGCGCGGCTTCGACGCCGTGCCCATCCTCTCGATCATCGGCGGTGCGCTCGCGGCCGCCCTCGTCCGCGCGAACGTCTACGACTTTGCGCCTGGCCTCGCCCACCACACCCCGCTCGCGGCGGACGCTGCCGCAGGGCTCGTCGCCCGCGTGGGCCTCCTCCTCGCCGCCGGCCTCACGCTCGGGACTTTTGACATCGTCGTGCGCGGTCCGGACCGCGCCGTCCTCGACATCCATCCGTTGCTGCCGGGCCCCTGGTACGCCTCACGCGTGACCGAATCGGCGCGGGTCCGCCTGCCCTGGCTCCTCGCCGGGCTCGCGGCGCTCTGGCCCCTCGCGGACGCCCGCGCGCTGTTCTTCTGCGGCACGGCGCTCGCGGGGGCCTGGTTCGCTGGCCTCGGCGTTGGCATCGGCGTCAACCTCGCCGCCCCCGCGATCGGCCTGGACGCGCGGTTCACCGGGGCCCTTGACGCCATCCGGGGCGTGAACCCCCGCCTGCAGGCGGCCCTGCTCTACGCGCCCGGCGCCGCCCTCGGCATCGCTGGCATGGGCATCCTCGGCGGCACAGAAGGGCTCTCCGCGAGCCTCGGCGGGTCGCCCTCCCCGCTCCTCCTGCTCCCCTGGGCGCTCGGCGCCGCCGGCATCATCCTCGGCCGGGCCGCTGCTCCCAACGCCGCCCGCCTCCCGGCCCTGCTCGGGGAGATCGACGCCGCCTACGCCAACGCAGACGCGCCCGACGAAGCCAGGATTGTGTACCTCCAATGGGCGGTCCGCTTCCTCCCGACGCGCCTGCAGATCCACGTCCTCCGGGAGCTTCGGCACGTGTGGCGCGGCGAGCGCGGGTGGGCGACGGGCGCGTGGGGTCTGGCCATCGTCGCGGCCGTAGCAGGCTGGGCGGGCCAACTGTGGGCCGCGGCCGGGCTTGTTCTGGTGATCGCGGGCGTTGGCGCGCGGCTGACGGCGCTGGAGCCGGCGTGGATCGCGGAGGGCCTCGGCCTCACCGCCGGCACCGTCAAGCGGGCGAGGGCGCTGGCGGTCGCTGGAGTCGCAAGCCCGGTCGCGATGGCGGCTGGAGCCGCGTTCGTGCTCCATCATGGCGGCGCGGGGGTGGTCGCTGCAGCGGTGCTCGTCGGCGTTTGTGCGGTTGGAGCATCCGTTTCCGTGCGCGTCGGGCGCGCCTACGTCCCGGTCGCCGTGCTGCTCGCCGGAGCCATCGCCGGCCTGTACGACGGCGGCGCATGGCTGTGGGCTCAGCCGTTATGGGGCTGGGGCCCATGATCGTGCTCACCGGCCTCCGCAAGCAGTTCGGCGCGACCGTCGCCGTCGACCACGTCGATCTGGTCGTGCATCCTGGCGAGTTCGTCGGCTTGATCGGTCACAACGGCGCGGGGAAGTCGACGCTCTTGAAGATGCTCGCTGGCCTGCTCCTGCCGACGGCCGGCACCGTCCAACTGGCGGGCGTCGACATGTACGCGGACCCGAGCCGCGCGCGCGAGAAGCTCGGCTTCGTCCCGGAAGAAGCGCCGCTGTGGGACTACCTCTCGGCGCGCGAGTTCCTCGAGTTCGTGATCGCCGTGCGCGGGAAGGGCGACATCGCCGCAGCCGTGGAGCTGACCGGCCTCGGCTCGGACGCCGACCGCCTCATCCGCGAATACTCGCAGGGCATGCGACGAAAGACAGCGTTGGCGGCTGCGCTCGTCGCCGAGCCACCCGTGATCGTGCTCGACGAGGCGCTCAACGGCCTCGACCCGCCGAGCGCTGCGCGGACGAAGGCGGTGCTCAAGGAGCGCTGTCAGGACGGGGCTTGCGTGCTCTTTTCGACGCACATCGTCGAGACCGTCGAGGCCGTCGCCGACCGGGTCGTGATGATGTCCAAGGGCAGGGTTGTCGACGACCGGTGCGTCGCGGACATTCCGCCCGGCGGGCTCGAAAAGCTGTTCCTTGGGCAGATCAGCGAGTGATCCCGGGGGGCGACGACTCCTGCCCTACGGTCCGGCTGAGGCGCCGTCCACGCCCGTCGCCGGCACCGTCGCGCGCTTCCGCAGGAAGTCGTTGATGAAGAACTCGCCGGCCTTGTAGCTGGACCGGACGAGCGGCCCGCTGGCGACGTAGCGAAAGCCCATCGCCTCGCCCGCGATCCGCAAGCGATCGAACGTCTCCGGCGTGACGTACTCCTGCACCTGCAGGTGGTTCAGCGAGGGGCGTAGATACTGGCCCAACGTCAGGAAATCCACGGCCTCGGCCCGCAAGAGCCGCATGGCGTCGAGCACCTCGGCCTCCGTCTCGCCGTGACCGAGCTGGATGGAGGTCTTCGTCATCTGGCCGGGGCGGCCGTGTGCATGCGCGAGAACCGTGATGGACTGGGCCCAATTCGCGCGGGGATCGCGCACGGGCACCTGCAGCCGGGGCACCGTCTCGACGTTGTGGCCGAGCACGTCGGGCCGCGCGTCCAGCACGAGGTCGACGAGGTCCGACCGCCCGGAGAAGTCCGGGATCAACGTCTCGATCAGCGTGTTCGGGCTGGCCGCCCGGATCGCCCGGATGCACGCGGCGAAATGACCCGCGCCCTGATCGGACAGATCGTCGCGGTTCACGCTCGTGACCACGACATAATCCAGCTCCATCCCGGCGATCGCCGCGGCCACGTTCTGCGGCTCGGCGGGGTCCGGCGCCGCCGGCTTGCGGGACGTGTCGACGGCGCAGAACCGGCAGCCGCGCGTACAGGTGTCCCCAAGCACCATGAACGTCGCGGTGCCACCGTTCCAGCACTCGCCGATGTTGGGGCACTGGGCCTCCTCACACACGGTGTGCAGGCCGAGCTCGCGGGCACGCCCTTTGATGGCGTTGTACCGGTCACCTCCGGGCATCTTGACCTTCAGCCATTCGGGCTTGCCGCGTTGCATGGATCGACCTCGGGGGCGGGACGTAGCCGTGACCACCGCGGCGGGCAAGCCGGACGGCCACGTCGTACCGCCCGCGAACGTTTCTTGATAGCCCGCACCCTTTCGGGCACTGCGATGAAGCTCACCGGCCGGGTCCTCTACCTCACCGACGACGGCGACCCCATCCGTCAGCAACTGGACGGCGTGAACCTCGACTATTCGGGTCAGCCGCTCCATTACGGCGTCAACACGGACCTGATGATCTCGGGCGCAGCCTGCACGCTCGGGTACACGGGCCCCATCCTCGGACCGTGGTTCCTTGAGAATTTCAAGGAGGTCGTCCGCAACGACGACGTCCGCAGCGGCGGCTTCCAGGTGATTGTCGGGGGGGACGCTTACGGATCCGGTAGCTCGCGCGAGGTCGCGGTCGTCGCGCACCAGGGCGCCGGCATCGAGCTGGTGGTCGCGCGCAGCTTCCAGCGGATCTTCCAGGAGAACATGGTGTACGGCGGCATGCCGTTCACCACGGACCTCACGGTCGTCGACCGGCTGAAGTCCGGCGAGGACGTTGACGTGCGCGGGTTCTTTGCGGCGTTGCCCCCATTCTTCCGGCAGGTGGCGGAGGAGGGCGGCCTGCTCGCTTACGGCATCAAGCTGCTCGGCGGCCAGATCCAGCCCTGCTACGCCACGAACGTGCCCACGCGACCGCTCAACGCGGTTGAGAAGATCATCGCTCGGAAAGCGTGGATCGGCGCCGATAAACCCGACGGTCTCGCGGCCGTGGCGCCCGGGGACCAGGTCCTTTGCCGCGCCGGCTTCCGCGGCGTGCACGAGTACACGGCCGGGATGGTCGTGGCGCTCTACAAGGAGGCGTTCGGGTCCGCGCCGATGACCGATCCCAGCCTCATCGCCGCGTTTGAGGACCATTTTGTCCTCATCGACGAAGCGACCGTACCGGCCAACGTCAAGAAGGCGCGTCTGGAGCCCGCACGCCAGCTCACCCGCGAGATGGTCGAGGCCTGCGACGCGTTCGGCATCCGCCTGCACGGCCCCGGGCGCGCGTACAAGGCCGGCGTCTGCCACCGCATCGTCGTCGAGGACTACGCACGGCCCGGCACGATCGTGGTGCTCACCGACTCGCACACGCCCACTGCCGGCGTTCTCAACTGCTTTTCGTTCGGCGTGGGCTCCACGGCGATGGCGTTCGCGTTCCGCACCGGGCTCATCCCCGTCACCGTCCCCAAGGTCGTCCGCATCCTCGTCCATGGCTCGCCCAAAGGCGGCCTTTCCCCGAAGGATCTCATCCTCCACCTCATCGGCGATCCGTATTTCCGCGAAGAGCAGTGGCGCACCTCCCCCACCGACACCTGCGTCATGCAGTTCGGCGGCTCTGCCCTCGATAATTGGTCGGTCGACGAGCTCTCCGTGCTCACCAACATGACCGTGGAAGGCGGCCTGATGACGGGCGTCGTCGAACCCTGCCAGCCCATCCGTGACTTCCTCCTCGCCCGCCGCGGCTCGGACATGCAGTCCGAGATGGTCCACCCCGACGACGATGCCGTCTACGAGCGGGTGATCGACGTGGACCTCGACGCCGTGCCGCTCACCGTCGCCACCCCCGGCGACAGTCGCAACCGGATCACGCTCGCCGCCGTCGGCGATGTCGCCATCCACAACGTCGTCATCGCGTCCTGCACGGGCGGCTCACTCGCCGATCTGCGCGCCGCCGCCGACGTCCTGCGCGGTCGCACCGTCGCCGCGGGCGTTCGGGTCACGGTCACGCCAAGCTCCGCGGACGTCGCTGCCGACGCCCAGCGCGAGGGGTTGCTGGACCTCTTCCGTGCGCTCGGCGCCGTTGTGACGCCGCCTGGCTGCGGATCGTGCATCGGCAACGGCCCGGGGATCCCGCTGGCGGGCGAGGTCACCGCGAGCACGACGAACCGGAATTTTGACCGTCGGATGGGGTCCGCAGGCCCGGTGTACCTGGTCAGCCCGGCCATCGCAGCGGCGAGCGCGGTCACGGGGCGGCTCACGGACCCCCGGGCGTTGTAGCTGCCCCCGGCCCCCGAACGCGCCCGCCGAGACTTCTCAGCGATGAACGACGCGTTCTGGCGCAAGGGAGAGACGGTGGGCTACTACTCGGCGCTTCGGATTCGGCCCGTCGAGGCGGCGCTGCTGGAGATGGACGCGCAAGCCGTGCGGGGGCGCGTGCTGGAGCTGGGCTGCGGGACCGGGCGCCTGACCGCCCACCTGTGCGAGAAAGCCGCCTCCGTACACGCGATCGACCTGTCGCCGGCGATGGCGTCGGCATGCCGCGCCCGCTGCCCGCGCGCGGACGTGCGAACCGGCGACATGCGCGACCTCGGCGCGTTCGCGGACGAATCCTTCGATGCCATCTTCGCGGTCCACAACGTCCTGGATGTCCTCGCCGACGACGAGCGCGGGGTTGTCCTCGACGCGCTGCACCGCGTGCTCTCGCCGAGCGGCATGTTGGTCTTCTCCTCCCACAACCGGGGCTTTCGGCCCGGCGCTCGCGTTGCGTTGGGGCTTTTGCTCGGCGACCCGCGCCAGGGGCTGTCGAGCCTCCTGAGACTGCCGGTCCGGATCCGAAATCGCCGTCGGCTGGCAGGTTTCGAGCACGCGGAGTCGCGCTACGCGCTCGTCAACGATGCCGCCCACGACTTCGCCGTCGTGCACTACTACATCGGCCGCGACGCGCAAGAGGCCCAGCTCCGCGATCACGGCTTTCGGCTCGAGCGGTGCCTGGATCTCGGCGGGCAGCCCGTTCCCGCAGGAGTGGAGGCCAGCCGCTGCCCCGAGCTCGTCTACGTCGCTCGCCGCTGAGCCTTACGGCGGCGCGAAGGTGCGCAAATACGCGGTGACGTTCGCCAGGTCGCCGTCGGAGAGCTGGGTGAACGCCGTCATTCCGGTGCCGGGGCGGCCGGACTTGATGCTCGCGGCGACCTGGTCGTCGGCCTTGCCGGCCCAGAACGTGGCGCTGGTAAAGTCGGCGGGCTTCGGGTTGAGCGCGATGGCGGCGGCGCCCTTCCCGTTTCCCGCAGCGCCGTGACAGGCGGTACAGTTGGCGGCGTACAATGCTTTTCCGGCGGCCGCATCACCAGCGAACGCGGGCTGGGCGATGAGGGCGGCGGCGAGGATGATGAGCACGGGGCCTCCGGGGGTGTCATCGCTGTAACGCCCCGCTGGGCGCTCCGATTCACGATGCGGGAGATGGCGGGCGGCGTCGGCGGCAGGGCTGGGCTATGTCGCCCGGGAGGATCCGTGGCGATGACGCGGGATTTGTTGCTCATCGCCGGATCCGCCGTGTTGTGGGTCGTGGCGCTGTTCCTGACCTTGACCGGAAGCCTGAGGGAGGGCGTGCCTGCGCTGATCTTCGCGTCGTCGTGCCTCATCGTGTTCGTCGCCCGGATTCGCGCGGCAGCTCGGACGCGCGCCGCGTTGGCGACATCGGGGTCGGTTTGCGGCGTCGGTGGGGCGAAACTGCGGGCCTCCCGTACGCGGGCCATGCTCGCCTCCGGCATGTTCGTCGCGATCGGGGTGAGCTTTTCCTGGGAGTTCGCGCCGCAGGGGGTCTGGCCGGCCGCGATCGGCTGGGTGTCGGTGGCGTTCGGACTCACGGGCTGGGCGATGGGGCTGGCGCGGGGGAAGGACGGTGGAGCCTGGATCATGCTCTCGCCGACGGGGCTGGCGATGGGCAACCGCAAGGGGAGCTACACAGTGCCCTGGGACGACATCGCCGGAGCGAGGATCGGTGAATTCTACCGTCAACCCTATGTGTTCCTGGAAGTTCCGAACCTCGCGCGGACGCTTGCTTCCGTCGACCCTCCGAGCGTGCGGGACGCGACAGCGCGTTCGTTCAGCACGAGCGCCGGCATGACCGGGTTCCCCATCGCGGTCCAGCCCTCACTTTTCGGCGTGGAACCGGTGTGGTTCGTGCGGGCGGTCAAGCGCTACGCGACCGAGCCGGAGGCCCGCGCCGAGCTGACTCCCCCCCTCGCCGAGCTTTCCAGCACGTGAGGACCTACCCGGTTCGCCGGGCCTTTTCCCGCAGGTCGGTCAACGTCATCCCCTCCTTCACGAGGTAGATGCTGCCAAGCGTGACGGTGAACGCGAACTGGCCGAGGTGCAAGAGCACGGCGAACGTCCGCGACCGGTCGCCGTCGGCCCCGAGCACCGCGAGCGCGGCGACACAAAGCGCCTCAAAGCCCCCGAAGAAGCCGGGGGTGGGCACGGCGGCGAGCCCCGTCAGCGTCAACGTCCATACGAACACGACCGCACCCGGGTTCGTCGGCAGTCCCGGCAGCGCAGCGAGCGTGGCCCACACGGCGAGGAGCGTCACCACCCAGATCGCCGCGGTCAACGCCATCACCTGCAGCATACGCAGCGGCCTCAGGACGAACGCCCGCACCCCCTCCACGAACCGGCGGATGACCGTCGCCGCGGGCAAGCGGTCCGTGTACTTCAGCCCCCGCTCCCCGAGTACCGTCAGCAGCACCAGCACCCCAGCGCCAACCGCCACGCTCACCCCGAACAGGCGCTGCCCCGCCTGCACGATGTCCGTCCCCTGAACGACGATCCCGCCCGCAGGGAGGTCCACTGCCCAGCCGATGCTCAAGAGGAACGCCAACAACATCAGGATGTCCGCGAGCCGCTCCATGAAGATCGCGGCCATGCCCTCGCCAAACGGGACCCCCTCGTCCGTCAACAACGTCGGCCGGACCAGCTCGCCGACGCGAAAAGGAATCACGTTGATCGCCAGGAAACCGAGGCTCGTGATGCTCATCGCCCGCCAGAACGGCACGGGTCGCGCCAGGAGGGCCTGCAGCCGCCAGCACCGAAAGCACTGTGTCAGCCAGTAGCAGATCCAGGCGACGACGAAGCTCCGCAGGTCGAACGCCGAGAGTGACTGTCGGACGACGGTGAGATCGACGCCCCACAGCACAGCGCCGAGGCCGAGCACCGTGAGCAGCAGGATGGCGGCGAGCTTCACGCCGTGGCCGCCGGTTGCCGGAGCAATTGCAGGCCGACAACGTCGTTCGCGACGTCCTTCGCGTCGATGAGGCCGTACAGGGCAGGCGGCGCCGCCTGGCTCACGTCCGTGCCGAAGAGCAGATCCCACACGGGCAGCGCGTTTGCGTAGTTGCCATCGCACAATTCGGCGTCGCGAACATGGTGCCAGGAGTGGAACAGCGGGTTGTTGTAGACGTAGCGCCAGCGCGGGTCCAGGCCGGCGGGCCAGCGCAGGTTGGCGTGCTCCAGCGCGTCAGCGAGGATTCCCGGGACCATCGCGAGCGGGATGACCCAGGGCTCCCAACGCGACGTGTCGAGGAGCACGCCGAAGATCAGCACGGGCAGCACCGCGAGCTGCAGGAAGTCGACGACGTGCATGCGAAAGCCGGCCGTGCTGTCGAGCGAGCGAAGGGAGTGGTGGACGCGGTGGAAGAACCAGAGCGGGCGAACGCGGTGGTGGGCGCGGTGGAGCCAGTACCGGGCAAAGTCGATGACGACGAAGGCAAGGAGCGCCTGCACCCAGGGATTCGGGATGGGGATGCTGAACCGGCCGACGCCGAGGACGAAGATGCCGGTGACGCCGATGCCGAGCTTGAGGGCGTAGAGGAGCCCGCCGGTGACCACGTTGATCAGCGAGTCGCGGGTGAGGATCGGCCGAGGATCGCGAGGCCAGAGCGCCGCGAGCCCCAGTCCGAGCGCGAGGGCGAGGACCTGGGCGACCATGGTGACCACGCCCCGGTCGTAACCGCCCACCGCGGAGCCGGCGCCCGTCGCCCTCGTCCGGCACTCGGGACCTACGGAGCCTGCGCGAACGCCACGCAGCGGTCACGGATCTCGGCAGTCGGGATCGCCTCGCACAGCGCCAGCGAGCGCGTCGGGTCCGCGCGCTTGAGCTGCCAGGCGACGCCCTGCGTGCAGTAGTCGGCGTAGGCACCAAACTCCGGGCACGTCGCCAGCGTGCCCTCGGGGTCGCGCTCGGAGGCGCCCCAGCCAAGGCCGTGGAAGCAGGTCCCGCGCCACTGATCGGTCGCCCGTCCGCAGGCCGCTGCGGACTCGTGGATGTCGCGCCGGGCCAGGTACTTCGCGATGCCGTGCCAGCAGGTCTTGCGCGTCAGGTCGTCGTCCGCGTGCTCGGTCTCACCACGCGTGCAGAAGGCCACGGCGGCGTCGAGGTTCACGAGGCTCACCTCGCCGACAACGTCGTGTCGGCAAAAGCGCTCGAACGCCTCGGAATACTGGCATCGGCCCAGCGCGTAGTCCGAGTCCGTCGGCGCCCACGCGAGGCCGATGCCGAACCAGCATTGTCCGCGCCACTTCCGATCCTGTACCCCGACGCAGATCTGCTCTGCACGCGCGCGATCGCGCAAGGTGATCGCCTCGGCGACGTCGTCGACGCACTCCAACCGCAGCTCCGGGTCGACCACGTGCGTGCACACATCCAGCGCGCCGTCCGTGTCGACCTGCGCCTGCTGCCGCGAGAGCGCCTGCCAGCACACGTCCTGCACCGCCGTCGACATCGCCGCGCACCCCTCGAACGTGAGGCGTCGCTCCCCCTCCCCGTCGCCCGTCGCCGAAACTACCGGTTGGCCCAAAGGTTTCGGTGGCACCAGCATCGCCACCCCCGGCGCCGTGCTCTCGGCCGGAGCCACCGTCATCCCCGCGTACCCACGCGCGAGCACCAGCTCCACGGCGAGCAACGCCACGAAGATCGCGATGACCAACGTCGTGAACGCCACGGTCCGCATGCTGCCCGCCCCCCGCGGCTAGTTCGTGTACCCGAGGCTCTGCATCCACGCCTCGTACTCGGCCTTCGGGATGTCCTTCATCGACCGCTCCGCCAATTCCTGCTCGACCTGCCGATGATGCACATACCAGCCGCCTCCCGCCGCGCCGAGCACCACCGCGCCAAGGATCCACCAGCGGCGCGAACGGGGAGACAAGAACTTCACGAACCGAGTATATCCGCTGCCCCGCCTGCCGCGGTAGGCTTTCCCCCTTCGCCGCGCGGAAGCCGCCCGTTCCCCCGCGCGTTAGCCCCGCCTCATCGTCGGTTCGCAACCCGGAGTCTCCATGAAGTCCCGTCACGTGCTCGCCCTCTTCGGCATCGGTCTCATCGGCCTCCCCCTCGCCGCGCTCGCGGAGAACGTCCCCAAGCCGGCGATGCAGCTCTCGCTCAAGGGCGCGGACCCGGTGTTGATGGACTACAACTTCCCCTCCGGCCTTCGCGTCGTGTTCCAGGAGGACCACACCCAGCCCGTCGTCTCCATCACGGCGGTCAACGACCACGGCTCCACGTCCGACCCCGTCGGCAAGGAAGGTATCGCCCACGTTGTCGAGCACCTCTGGTTCCGCTCGCACCAGCAGGGCACCGACGGGAAGCCGCTTCCCAAGATCTGGGACCTGCTCGAGGAGATGGGCGGCAACATCAACGCCTTCACGGCGGACGACCTCACCTGCTACATGACGGTCGCCCCGGCGGACAAGCTGGCGCAGCTCATGGCGTTCGAGGGCATGCGGCAGCGCAACGCCGTCAAGAACGTGACGCAGGACACGCTCGTGGTCGAGCGCGAGGTCATCCGCAACGAGCTTCGGTTCCGGTATGAGAACAACACCGGCGCCGTGTTCGGGCAAGTGCTCACGCGCCTGTTCCCGCAGTCGCACCCCTACGGGCGCGCGGCGTACGCGGGCATCGGCAACAACGACTCGCTCAACGCCATCAGCATCGAGGACGTGCAGAAGTTCGTGGCCGAGAACTACGGCCCGGACAAGACCACGATCTACGTCGTGGGCGACATCGACGTCAACAAGACGGGGGACTACCTCAAGGATCTCGGCACCGACCTGATGGTGGACCCGAAGGACCCGACCGCCCCGATCCGCGCGGACCTCAAGCCAAAATCGCACCTCTCCGGCCAGCTCATCGAGCCGCCACCCCTGCCCGTCTCCCCCATCGAGATCAAGGAGGACCTCCAGAAGATCGACGTCGTCCACGGCCCGGTCAAGAAGAAGCTCGTCGTCCTCGCCTGGGCCACGCCCGGCGGGCGCGTGTTGAGCAATGAGCTGCTCCAGGACGTCGCGTCCGGTCGCCTCGCCAACGCGATCTACCAGGAGATCAACCCTTCCTGGCAGTACGGGCGCGACAAGGATCAGAGCTCGGTCGGCTGCAGCCCGGACGACCAGTCGCAGGGCGGCGCGATGTTCTGCTTCATCGAGATCCCGGCGAGCGACGACGGTCGGAGCACGATCAAGAGCGGCCTCGACGGCCTTTACCGCCAGTGGACCCAGAGCGAGGATGCGCAGCAGCGCGTCTACGACGAGTTCGGGTTCAAGCGCTCGCTCGGCTACTACCAGGCGAGCCTGCTCAGCCAGGTCGACCTGTTCTCCTCCCTCGGCTCGGCGCGCGTGACCGAATCCGCCCAGTACACCCACTTCACCGGCAGCCTGACGTACTTCGCGGACCACATCTCCGCCGTCAGCAAGGTGACGAGCGCGGACGTCCGCGACTTTGCCCAGAAGTACCTCAACCGGGACCGCGCCGTCGCGCTGATCATGGCCCCCTACGAGCAGGGCGACCTGACCGAGGACAGCTCCGATGCGGTCTACGCCGGTGAGGAGCGCGCCGACCGCGACGCGAGCCTGTTGCACGAGGACATGCTCACGACCGACTTCCTCAAGCGGACGCTGAAGACGCCGGACGTGTCCACGATCAAGGAGTACAGCCTCGCCAACGGCATGAAGGTCAAGGTCATGCCGTACTCCAGCGGGCAGCTCGCGCAGGAGCGCATTGTCTTCAACGGCGGCAAGAACATGGGGATGCAGGCCGATTTTGCCGGCTCCAACATCGGGGACACGTCGTTCCCTGCGGTCGACGACCTCGCGATCGCGTCGTTTGACGGGAACAGCGTGGACGAGACGAACACGCTGTTCGAGAACTCAGGCTCCGCCGGCAACGCCGTCGACCAGCTCTACGTCCTGCGCTCACGGCTCGACGGCCTCACCCCGAACACCGACGGGCGCATCGGCTGGGTGAAGGCGCAGAAGCGCGGGATCCTCGATGACATGGCGCAGGAGCAGTGGTGGGCGGACACCGAGCAGAAGAAGCGTCTGTTCGGGGATCATCCGCTCTCCAAGGTCCTCACGCACGCCGACTACGACACGATGAACGGCTGGGGCTCCTCCCAGGTCGAGCAGTTCTTCAGCGCGGTCCTCCAGCCCACGAACGCCACGCTCCTCGTCGTCGGCAACGTGGTGGCGGACGACATCAAGAAGGCCGCTGACACCTACTTTGGCCAGTGGAAGGGCTGGCGACCGGGGAAGGGCGGCGACCTGAAGGCCACCAACGTGCTGCCCCCGCCCAACGACCCGCCAAAACGCACCGTGATCCTGGTGGATCGCCCGTCCGCCTCGCAGACGCAGGTCAACTACCTGTGCCAGTTGGAGCCGGTCAAGTCGGTCAACGATCGCGTGGCCAGCCGTGTGCTCGCGGGCGTGCTCTCGCAGCAGATCTGGAACGAGCTGCGTGAGAACACCGGCGCGTCCTACGGTGCCTACGCCTTCGCGGTCGACTACCAGGGTGGCACGAACACGCTCGGGATGGAGTCGCTCGTCCAGAACAGCTTCGCCGCGATCGCGGTGAAGGACATGCTCTCGCTCCCGGAGAAGGCGCAGACCTCCATCGACACCTACAAGACCCAGCTCGTCAAGTACGGCGAGGCGCAGAGCTACGGCACGCAGCAGCAGTCGACCTCGCAGATGACCAACCGTCTGCTCGGCCCGATCGAGCGCGGGGAGGGCATGGACTACTACGAGCGCTACCGCGAGGCGTTCACCGCCGTGACCGTCCCGCAGATGCAGGCCGAGCTCCCGCGCTGCCTCGGCCACGAGGTCGTCACGGCCACGGGCCCCGCGGAGGCCATCAAGCCGCTGTTTGACAAGGAGGGCATCACCGTCGAGCAGATCGACGCCCACCAGGCCAAGCTGGACTACGCGAACAAGTACGGGCTGAAGGACATCATCAAGGCCGACGAGAAGAAGAAGGCCGACGACGCCAAGAAGGCCGCGGACGACGCGAAGAAGAAGGGCGGGACGACCACCACGCCCGCCCCGACCACGCCCGCCCCGGCGACGCCGGCCCCCAAGTAGGCATCGGGCCAGGTCGGCGGGCCAGACATGGCCGAAAAGTCGCCGAACGGATCGTGACCGGGTTCAGATGTCGCGCGATGGGTCCGCAACGGCGCCTGCCCGTCAGGCCACCGCTGTCCCCGGCACGGTGCCCCCGGATCCCCGGCGTTCCATCGTTGCGCGCGACGCCCTCCGCCGCGCCTGCCCGCCCGGAGCGCCCGGCCGGCGACTTTTGACCCGGGTCTGGAACTGGCCTGCGACTTTTGACCCGGGTCTGGATCGACGCGCGACCACGCCTTCAGCCCCCGAGCACGTCGCGCATGTGCACGAAGTAGTGGTCCTCCCAGCCCTCGCGGTACATGTCGCCCTGGCCTACGGGGATGCCGTCGTGCTGCAGGGTCAAGCGGGTGCCGGCGCCTTCGGCGGCGAAGTGGAGATCCAGGCGGCTCGGGGGGTCGTCCGCGTCGAACTCGGCGGTGCGCCAGGTCTGTACGATGCGGTCGGGCGCGATCGTCAGGGTCGTGCCCTCGATGTAGCCATCCCAGGCGGAGTACTCGCCACCCTCGAGCGCGTCGATCACGGCGGTCGCGCCCCCGGTGAAGCGGGCGTGCCAGGCGGGATCGAGCCAGCGCGCGAGCAGGGACGCGGGCGCGACGGGAAAATACTCGGAGAGCGTGAGGGAATCGGTGGACATTCCCCAGACTACCTCACGAACAGCCGCTCGTCCCGCCGCAGGTCATGCACTTCAGGCACGTCCCGTTGCGCACCATGGTCATCGCGCTGCAATCGGGGCAGGCGTCGCCCTCGTAGCCCTGGGCCTTGGCGTCCCGGATCGCGGAGGCGGCGCGGGCCATGCTCTTGGAAGCGGCGCTTTGGCCCTGCGTGCTTTGACCCGGCCCGGAGGCGTGCGCGTCCGATCGCGGCGGGATCGAGGCCCGGGGTGAGGCGGCGACGGTCGCGCTGACCCGCGGGGCGTCGTCGACGTTGATGGCAGCGTCGTTGATCATCACGCTGGAGATGGGCATGACCTCCTCGTCGGACCAGGTCGGCTCCTCTTCGTGGTGCAGCGTGTCGTGGCGCAGCGCCTCGGGGTCGACGTGCGCGAGATCGCTTCGTCCAAGGTAGTTGATCGCCAGCTCGCGGAAGATGTAGTCGATGACGCTCGTGGCCATCTTGATGCGCGAGTTTCCCTTCACCATGCCGTTGGGCTCGAAGCGGCTGAACAGGAACTGGTCGGCGAAGCGCTCCAGCGGCACGCCGTGCTGCAGTCCGATGCTGATCGCGATCGCAAAACTGTTCATCAAGCTGCGGAAAGCGGCGCCCTCCTTGTGCATGTCGATGAAGATCTCGCCGATGGACCCGTCCTCGTACTCGCCGGTCCGCAAAAACACCTTGTGACCGCCGACGATCGCCTTCTGCGTGTAGCCGCTGCGACGATCCGGCAACCGGCGCCGCTTGGCCAGGTACCGGATGATGACCTTCTCGGACATCTGCAATGCCTGCTCGGTGGGCGACTGCTGGAAGAACGCGTCTGCCGAGGGCAATTCGCCCGGCGCCGAAGGGCGCTCGCCTTCGCGCTCTGCCGTGTCGATGGCCGCGAAGAGATCGGCCGCGAACATCGAGGAGAGGGGCTGCGAGAGCTTGGATCCGTCGCGGTAGATCGCGTTCGCCTTGATCGCGAGGCGCCAGGACATCAGGTAGGCCTGCTTCACGTCCTCGACCGTTGCGTCGTTCGGCATGTTGATGGTCTTGGAGATGGCGCCCGAGATGAAGGGCTGGCAGGCGGCCATCATGCGGATGTGGGCCTCGTAGCTGATGTATCGCACACCCGTGCGGCCGCAGCGGTTGGCGCAGTCGAACACGGCCAGGTGCTCGGGCTTGAGGTACGGGGCCCCTTCAAGCGTCATCGTGCCGCTGGCGAAGGCGTTGGCGGCGTCGATCTGGCCGCGGGAGAAGCCGATGGCTTCGAGCAGATCGAAGCTCGGCTCGCCGAGCTGGGCGCTGGACAGCCCGAGCACGTCCCGACAGAACGCCTCACCGAGGGAGTGGCGGTTGAAGGCGAATTTGATGTCGAACGCACCCGGGAGGCCCTTCTCGATCTTCGCAAGCGTGCCGTCGTCAAAACCCTTCGCGCGCAGGGTGTCGTTGTTCACGCCGGGCGCGCCCTTGAGCGTGCCGTGCCCGAGCGCGTAGTAGAGGATCTCCTGGATCTGCGCGTCGGTGTAGCCGAGGCGCTTGAGCGCCGGGGGGACCGACTCGTTGGCGATCTTGAAGTAGCCGCCACCGGCCAGCTTCTTGAACTTCACCAGCGCGAAGTCGGGCTCGATTCCCGTCGTGTCGCAGTCCATGACCAGGCCGATGGTGCCGGTGGGCGCGATGACGGTGGTCTGCGCGTTGCGGTAGCCATGCGCTTCGCCGAGCTCGATGGCCTGATCCCAGGCGTTGCGGGCCGCGGCGAGCAGGTCCTTCGGGCATTTTTCGGGTGAGAGGCCGACGGGGCGGATGGTGAGGCCCTCGTACTCGGTCGCGGGCGCGTTGTAGGCAGCGCGGCGGTGGTTGCGCATGACGCGGAGCATGGGCTCGCGGTTCTTCTTGAAGCCGGGGAAAGGCCCTTTCTCCTTGGCGATGTGGGCGCTGGTCGCGTAGCTGTCGCCGGTGAGGATGGCGGAGAGGCCACCGCAGATGGCGCGACCGTCTGCGGAGTCGTAGGGGACGCCCATCACCATGAGCATCGCACCGAGGTTGGCGTAGCCGAGGCCCAACGTGCGGAAGTCCCAGGAGAGCTTGGCGATCTGCGGGCTCGGGTACTGCGCCATGCCGACGGAGATCTCGAGCACGATCGTCCACAGGTGGATGGCGTGTCGGTAGCCGGCGATGTCAAACGCGCCGGTCTTCACGTCGTAGAACTTCATCAGGTTCAACGAGGCGAGATTGCACGCCGTGTCGTCCAGGAACATGTACTCGGAGCACGGGTTCGAGGCGTTGATCCGCCCGTCCTCCGGGCAGGTGTGCCACTCGTTGATGGTCGTGTCGAACTGCACGCCGGGGTCCGCGCAGGCCCACGCCGCCATCGCGATGTCGTCCCACAGCTCTTTTGCCTGCATGGACTTGACGATCTTGCTGCTGTTGCGGTTGCGGAGGTGCCACTCCTCGTCGCGCAGCATCGCGTCCATGAACGCGTTCGGCACCCGGACGGAGTTGTTGGAGTTCTGGCCCGAGACCGTCGCATACCCCTCGCCGTCCCAGTCAGTGTCGTACGCCGGGAATTCGATGCCGGTGTAGCCCTGCTTCGCGAATTGCAGCGTGCGGACGATGTAGTTGTCGTTGACCCCCACCGCGCGCGCCTCGCGCATCGCCCTGCGCAACGCGGCGTTGTGGCGCGGATCGAAGCGCCGCGCGCCCAGCAGCTCGCCGTCCGCCCCCGCGTGGTCCTTGCACGCCACAATGACGGCGTTGAGGTGCTTCTGGTTGAGCTGCGAGCCGGTGACCAGCGCCGCGACCTTCTGCTCCTCGTGCACCTTCCAGTCCACGAACCGCTCGATGTCCGGATGATCGAGGTCCAAACACACCATCTTGGCAGCGCGCCGCGTCGTCCCACCGGACTTGATGGCACCCGCCGCCCGGTCCCCGATCTTCAGGAAGCTCATCAGCCCGGAGCTGCGCCCGCCACCCGAGAGTCGCTCGCCTTCGCCGCGGATCTTCGAGAAATTGGTGCCTGTGCCCGACCCGTACTTGAACAGGCGCGCCTCGCGCGTCCACAGGTCCATGATCCCGCCATCGTTGACCAGATCGTCCGCCACCGACTGGATGAAGCAGGCGTGGGGCTGGGGCCGCTCGTACGACGACGTCGACGCGACCACCTTCTTCGCCTTCTCATCGAAGTAGTAGTGGCCTTGCGCGGGCCCGTCGATTCCGTAGGCCCAGTGCAGGCCGGTGTTGAACCACTGGGGTGAATTCGGGGCGCAGATCTGCGCTGCGAGCATGTACCGAAGCTCGTCGTAGAACGCCTTCGCGTCGTCCTCCGTCGAGAAGATGCCGTCCTTCCATCCCCAGTACGTCCAGCACCCGGCGAGGCGGTCGAACACCTGCCGCCCGTCGCGCTCCGGCCCATACCGGCGGTCGGCGCTCACGGCGGCGATCGCCTCCTCATCCACCACGCGGCGGGAGAGCCATGCGGGCATGCCCTTTTCCGCCACCGGCTTGGTCGCGGCGGGAATCCCCGCCTTCCGGAAGTATTTCTGCGCGAGGATGTCCACAGCCACCTGCGACCAGCCGGCCGGCACCTTCACGTCCTCGGCCTCGAAAACGACGCTGCCATCGGGGTTCCGGATCTCGGAGCGACGGCTGACGAAGTCCAGCGTGTCGTACGGGGACGCCGCCTGCGTGGCGGGCAGGAACGGCTGGGGATCGGGGGTGAAGCGGCGGGCGATGTGCATGGGGATCCGAGAGTGAGGGGCGAGGAAGGAGCCGCTGACGGGTTGGCGACCTGCTCGGCGCATGAGCGACGGCGGTCGTGCGGACCCGGACGGGGAACTGGCATTCTATGAAAGCCGGCGCGACAAATCAAGGGGCTACCCCCACATATGGTGGCTTTCTTTTTGCCGACCCACTACATCATGTGTCCATAGGTTGTGCGGTCAACAGGGCCAGGTTATCCGCATGTTATCCATAACGAAGTTGGATTGTTGGGATTTCAGGCGCCAAAGGCAGCGTTCCGGAGGCTTCGGGCCGGGTGCGCCGCGGGACCGTGAATCAAAAAGAAGTTGACATCAACTACTGTCATGTTTACAGTATGGTCATGCTCCCCGACCCCACCGTCCGCTACAGCCTGCCCGAGCTGGTCGACGCCGCCGGCGCCGTGCTCAGGGGTATGCCGGGGCTCGCCGGCGCCAGCGATCAGCGCGTCAACCCCGCGCCGGACGTGCGAACGCTCCGCTACTACCAGAGCGTCGGGCTGCTCGACCGCCCGGAGAACGCGTGGCCGCGCGCCCAGTATTATGGGTATCGGCACCTGTTGCAGGTGGTCGCCATCAAGGCCCTGCAGGCCACGGGCGCGTCGCTGGGTCAGATCCAGACGGCCCTCGTCGGGCGGTCCGTCGCCGAACTTGAAGCGGCGATCCGCCCCGCGCTCGGCGCCTCGACGCCGCGCCCCGCACTCCCGGCGCAGCGCCCCCGCCTCGTGACCATCGAGCTGGCCCCTGGCCTTCTGCTCACCATCGACCCATCGCAGCACGACGTGGACGCCGTGCTCAGCAGCTTGTCCCCTGCACTTTCGCACCTTCCCTCAACCCCCGGAGCTCGCCCATGACCACCCTCGCCGCCCCCGCCTGCCCCGTCTCCGTCCGCCCCACGCTCGCGACGCCCCATCCGCCCGCGAACGCGACGGACAACCCCGGCCTCGGCGGTCTCCTCGCGCTCCTGGACGGCCGCGAGACCGCCCTTCCGTTGTTGGAAGTGAAGGTCCGCACGCGCCTCACTGCGGTCGTCGCCCACACCACGGTGGAACAGCGGTTCGCCAACCCCGCGCGCGGGGGTCCCCGGACAGCGATGGAGGCCATCCACCTCTTCCCGATCCCCTCGCGGGGCGCCATCGTGGCCTGCGAGCTGCGCTGCGGCGAGGTGGTCGTGCGCGCGGTGTGCAAGGAGCGGCAGGAGGCGGAAGCGACGTTCGCCGACGCCCGCAGCCGCGGCAAGCGTGCGGCGCTGGTGACCCAGGAACGCGCCGACGTGCACACGCTGCGGGTGGCGAACCTGCCGTCCGGCGAGGAGGTCATCGTGCGCCTGGAGATCGTCGAGCGCCTGGACGCCGAGGATGGTCGCGTGGTCTGGCGTTTTCCGACCGTCATCGCCCCCCGGTATCTGCCCGGACGGGAGACGGAATCGGGCGTTGGGCCGGGTGTTCTCCCCAATACGGATCGGGTCCCTGACGCTTCCCGCCTCGCCCCGCCGCTGCTCCTCGGTCCGGGCACGAAGCTCGATCTGGAGGTCACGCTCGACGGCACACCGGCGCGCACGGAGAGCTCCTTGCACGCGCTCTCGGTCTCGTTCGACGGCGGCCTTCGCATCGCCCCCTCCGGGGACGCTCGCTGCGACCGCGACTTCGTCCTCGCCGTCACCTGGGCCAACGCGGCAGGGCTGAGCAGCCGGGCGTGGACGGACGGCGCCTACACCCTCGTCCACGTCGAACCCCCGGCGGCGATCGGCGCGGGCCTCGGGCGAGACGCCATGTTCGTCGTGGACATCTCGGGATCGATGGAGGGGACGAAGATCGACGCGGCACGCCGGGCGTTGACCGCCGCGCTGCACGGCCTGAACGCGGGGGACCGGTTCGCGCTGACCGCGTTTGACGATCGGCTGGAGCACTTCGCGCCGCAGGCCGCGGACGGATCTCCCGGCTTCGCGGTCTATGATTCGGCGAGCCTGGCCAGAGCGGACCGCTGGATCGCTGCGCTAAGGCCGCGGGGCGGGACGGAGATGCTGCCGGCGATCCAGGCGGCGCTGAAGGGGACGGTGCCCGCGGGTCGCCTCCGCAGCGTCCTGTTCGTCACGGACGGGCAGGCGCACAACGAGCAGGAGTTGGTCGCCGCGGTCGTGAATCGGCGCGTCGAAGCTGCTAAAGCCGGCGGCGAGGCCCGGTTCTTCACGCTCGGGATCGACACGGCGGTGAACGAGGCGCTCCTCGGTCGACTGGCGCGACTGGGCGGCGGCACGGCAACGTTCGCGACGCCCGCCGATGACATCGAGGCGGTGGTCGCCAGGATGGAGGCGCGATTCGGGTCACCGATGGCGATCGACCTGAAGGTGTCGGGCGAGGGCGTCGAGGCCGCGAGGCCGGAAGCCGAGGCGCTTTACGCGGGTGTCAGCGTTGGCGTGCTGCTCAGGGGGGCGCCCGCACAGGTGGGGCTCAGCTACCGCACCCGGGGCGGGAACGAGGCGGTCGTGCTGACGACGACGACGTTGCCGGCGACGGATTCCCCGCTCGCGGCGCTCTGGGCACGCGAGCGCGTGGCGATGCTGGAGGACCGGCTGACGCTGAAGCCGTTCGAGGAGGAGGCGCTGCGGCCGGAGATCATCCGCGTTGCGCTCTCGGCCAGCATCGTGTCCCGATTCACGGCGTTCGTAGCGGTGGAGGAGAGCCGAACGGTGACGGGTGAACGGGTGACGGTCGTGCAACCCCACGCGCTGCCGGACCAGTGGGCAGCGCCCGGGGAGGTGATGCGGTCTGCGCCACCGCCCCCGGCAGCCTCAGGCGGCGCGGTGTACGCCAGCATGCGGGCGAGCGCGCCACGGGGCGTCCCCCAGGCCGGCCCGGCGCCGCGATCCCGCGCGATGCCCGCTGCCCCCGCAAAGAGCGCGTCCATCTTTGGCCGTGTCGCCAACCTGTTCCTTTCCGGCTCGGATGACGACACCGAGGCCGAGGAGAGCGCTCCCGCCGTACACCACGCCTGCGAGCCGGCAGCCGCCCACTACGAGAGCGCGATGCAGCGTATTCCCGGCGCGGCGAGCCCCGACGCCGGCGGATCCTCCGACGCAGCGTCGTTCGCCGACTCCCACCTCGCCTCGACCCAGTCGGCAGACGGCAGCTTTGGCGGCGACGTGGACCGCACCGCGGCCGCGCTCCTCGTGCTGGTGCTCAACGGGAGCACGCGCACGTCCGGCCTTCGCAAGCGGAACGTCCAGAAGGCCGCCGCCTGGCTGCTTGCCCGCCCTGAAGCTGGGATTCCCACCTCGTCGGCGGCCCTGGCGCTCGCGGTGCTCTACGCGGCAGAGCGAGGCGAGGTGCCGAAAGGCCCTTGGCCGGCGCTCTACTCGGCCGGCTCCGAGGGCGCGATGCTCCGGGCGCACCCGCAGGGCTGATGGCGACCCGCTCCGGCGACGAAATCGGCCCGACCGATCCGCCAGGCCCGGACCGCCGCCCGTCGGCGCGCGCGTTTCCGGATACGATCCCTCCTCACCCCCAAACCGAGGTTTGTCCATGCTCCGTTCTTCCGCTCGCTCCCTCGTCGCCCTCGCCATAGTTTCCCTCGCCGCGGCGCTGACCCCGCGCACCGCCCACGCAGGCGTCGGCTTCACCGCTGGTGGATATGCCTATAGCGACGGGACGAATTTCGCGCCGAGCATCGACTACCGCGCGAAGGGCTGGCTCGTGCAGGTCCATCTCCTCGACCTCCTCGCCGGCCCCGCCGCTGGCGGCAAGTTTGGCGTGAACACGGGCCTGGACGTGACGAAGGAGGCCATGAAGCGGAAGGTTGGACCCGAGGTGGAAGGCGTCTTCATGCCGGGCCTCGGTTTTCGTGTCGCCGACAGCGGGATCTACGCGACCGGAGCAGGCGGCGGCAGCAGCGTCGGCTTCAACGTCATGGCCGAAGGGCGGTTGGGCGCCGAGATGAAGAAGGGGATCGGCTTCGGGATGTACGTCGTGCCCGCGGTCGGCATCTCCGACATCGGGGGCGGGAAGATCCGGCCCAACTACGGCGGCGGCGTCGAGGTGAGCGCGTGGTTTGCGGACGGCGGCGGGGGCGCGGCGGGCGGAGGGCGGCACGGACGGGGGCGATGAACGTCGATAAACCTGAAGTCCCGGTCCTGCGCACGCGCGTGGAGATGACGCAGCTCGTCCTCCCCGAGCATACCAACGCGATGGGGACCATCTTCGGCGGGCAGGTCGCGGCGTGGATCGACATCTGCGCCGCGATCTCGGCACAGCGCTTCTGCCGTCGCCAGTGCGTGACGATCGCGATTGACAGCCTCGAATTCCTCCATCCCATCCAGCGGGGTCACATCGCCATCTTCCAGGCCTGCGTGAACGCGGCGTGGGGCAAGTCGATGGAGATCGGGGTGCGCGTGGAGGGCGAAGATCCGATGACGGGCGACCGGACGCACACCGCGAGCGCCTACTGCACCTTCGTGGCGTTGGACGCCAATGGTCGGCCGACGATCGTCCCGAAGCTGCTCTGCGGGACGGAGGACGAGCTCCGCCGACGGGCAGAGGCGGAGATCCGGCGCGGAGATCGGCTGCGACGGGCCAATCGGGCTCCGTAGCAGGCGGCTGGTAGTCGGGAACGCTTGCGACGACGCGGGGAACCGCGTAGGGTTCTGCTATCGGAGTCCGCCATGCACGCACCAAAATCCGCCGTCCTCTTCGCCTTGCTCGGGATCGGCTGCTCACAGCAGGGCGTGAAGGTCTACAACACGCCGCCCGCCGTCTCGATCGTCGCCCCGGCGGACGGATCCGTCTACAATTTCGCGGACACGGTCAGCTTTCAGGCGCTGGTCTCCGACGCGCAGGACGCCCCCCAGGACCTCCAGATCTATTGGACGTCGGACCTCGACGGCTCTCTCGGCACCTCCATCGCCGACTCCGACGGGAGCGTGTCGTTCGCCACGAACAACCTGCAGGTCGGCGACCACCTGATCAGCATCCAGGCCATCGACACGTCCGCCGAGGGCAGCACTGCGTCGGTCACCGTCGGGGTCACCGACGTCGCCCAGCCGCCCGCCATCGCGTGGGTCCACCCGATCACCGGCGAGCCCGGCCACGAGGGCGTCCCGTTCACGTTCGCCGTCCTCGTCAGCGACGGCCAGGATCCGCTCAACCAGCTCCTCGTCAACCTCTCCTCGGACGTCGACGGTAGCTTCTGTGACCCAACTCCGGACGCTGTTGGCGCTGCGAGCTGCGACGCCGACCTCTCGGTGGGCATCCACACGCTCACCGCCACAGTCACCGACCTCGATGGCAAAATCACCACGGTGAACGCCTACTTTGAGGTCATCGCCGCGAGCGCGACGGACGACGACGGCGACGGTTGGACCGAGGCGCAGGGTGACTGCGACGACACGGACCCCTCCACGCATCCGGACGCGACCGAGTACCAGAACGGCGTCGACGACGACTGCGATGGCGTCGTCGACGAGGGGACCAACGGCTACGACGACGACGGCGACGGGCAGACCGAGGACGGCGGCGACTGCAACGACGCCGACCCGAACACCTACACCGGCGCGCCCGAGGTGTGCGACGGCATCGACAACGACTGCGACGGCGTCATCGACGAGGGCACGCCCTGCTACGATGACGACGGCGATGGCTACAGCGAGGTGGACGGAGACTGTGACGATACCGACCCCAACTCCTACCCTGGCGCGCCCGAGCTTCCGGATGGCAAGGACAACGACTGCGACGGCATCGCCGACGAAGGCACGGACCTCTACGACGACGACGGCGACGGCATGACCGAGGCCGCGGGCGACTGCGACGACACCGACCCCACCGTCTACCTTGGCAACCCCGAGGTCTGCGACGGCAAGGACAACGACTGCAACGGCATCGCGGACGACGGCACCTCCTGCTACGACGACGACGGCGATGGATTCTCTGAGGACGGCGGCGATTGCAACGACGCCGACAGCTCCATCTACCCGGGCGCCCCCGAGACCGCGGACGGCGTCGATCAGGACTGTGACGGCGCCATCGACGAAGGCACGACCGCCTACGATGACGACGGCGACTGCTACTGCGAGAGCGGCCCCTGCCAGGGCAGCGTGAACGCGCTGTGCTTCACCGTCGACGCTGGCGATTGTGACGACACCAGCGCGGATGTCTCCCCCGACGCAACCGAGCTCTGCGACGGCATCGACAACAATTGCGACGGCGCGGTCGACGAATCCTCCGCCGCAGACGCCGCGACCTGGTACGCCGATAGTGACGTGGACGGCTATGGCAACCTCCACGCCTGGGAGAACGCCTGCTCGGAGCCCGCCGGCTACGTCGCCGACAGCACCGACTGCGACGACACGCGCTCCGACGTCTCGCCCGCCGCCGCCGAGCTCTGCGACGACATCGACAATGACTGCGACGGCACCATTGACGAGGCCGACGCGCTGGACGCCGACACCTGGTACGCGGACGCCGACGGCGACACGTACGGCAACCCGTCGGTGAACGAGCCCGCCTGCTCCCAGCCCGCCGGCTACGTCGCCGACAACACTGATTGTGACGACGCCTCCAGCCACAACCACCCCGGCGCGACCGAATATTGCGACGGCGTGGACAACAATTGCGACGGCAACGTGGATGAAGCCACGTCCGTCGACGCAAGTGTGTGGTACGCCGACTCCGACGGCGACGGGTACGGCAACATCGCGATCTACACGACGGGTTGCTCGGCACCGGCCGGGTACGTCGCCAACGCGAGTGACTGCAACGACGGAAACAGCACGATCAACCCCGGCGCCGCCGAGGTCTGCGACGGCGTCGACCAGGACTGCGACGGCGTCGTCGACGACGGCGTGCTCATCACCTACTACGCGGACTCGGACAGCGACGGGTATGGCAATTCCGCAGTTAGCACCACGGCTTGTTCGGCACCCGCTGGCTACGTGACCAACACGTCTGACTGCAACGACAGCGACGCGTCCATCAACCCCACCACGGTCTGGTACCTCGATGCCGACGGCGATGGCTATGGCACCACGTCGCGCACGCTGACCCAATGCGCACAGCCGGCCGGCTACGTGCGAGATTCTACCGATTGCAATGATGCTTCCTCCTCCGCGCACCCCGGCGGAACCGAGGTCTGCGACTACCTGGACAACGACTGCGACGGATCCACGGACCCGCTGAACTCCGGTGGTTGCACCACGTACTATTACGATCAGGATGGGGATGGGTATGGGCGCGACGGCGTGAGCATCTGCGCGTGTGCGGCGACGGGGTCGTACAATACGACGAATCATACGGATTGCTATGATACGAATGCGAACGCTCACCCCTCAGCGGGGACCTACCAGACGACCAGCCGGGGCGACGGGAGCTATGATTACAACTGTGATTCGACTGAGACGAAGGAATACACCACGAACTACAGTTGCCTTGGCGCGCTCTACGTCTGCCTGAGCTGGACCAATGGCTGGCAGAGCTCGACCGACCCAAGTTGCGGCAGCGCCGCCACCTACGAGACAGGCTGCAGCGCCGGATTTACCTCGTGCTCCGGGTCCAGTTCCAGTTCGAAGACGCAGGCGTGCCTGTGATCCTGCTGCTGCAAGGCTGCCTGCTCGACAAAGCTGGCTACCTCGCGGCCCGTGCGCTGCTCACGGACGACGATCACGACGGCTACTCCGAGTCCGAGGGCGACTGCGACGACGCCAACCCGTCCCGCTACCCTGGCGCGACGGAGTCCTGCGACGGCGTCGACAACGACTGCGACGGCCTGGTCGATGAGGATGGCGGCGGCCCCATCACGTACCCTGACGCGGACGGGGATGGCTACGGCGACGCCGCGAACCCCTCTGACGCGTGTGTCCCACCGGCCACCAACAACGCGCTCGGCGGCGACTGCGACGACACCCGCGCCTCCATCCACCCCGACGCCGTAGAGACCTGCGACGGCGTCGATCAGGACTGCAACGGCGTGATCGACGACAACGCGACCGACGCCCCATCCTGGTACGTGGACGCCGACGGGGATGGGTATGCCGCCGGGCCCGACAATTCGGTGAAGTCCTGCACCCAGCCCGACGGGTACACCGCCAGTCAGGACACGCTTGACTGCGACGACAGCAACCCGAGCGTGTACCCAGGCGCGCCCGAGGTGTGCGGGGACGGTGTGATCAACGACTGCAATGCGACGGATGAATGTCGGTATGAGGGGCTGAGCGAGCCGGGCGACCTGACCATCTACGCGGACTCTCCGTTCGGTGCTCTGTGGGTGGGGACCGGTCAGGAGTTCCGACACGCCGATGCTGACTTGATTCTCGGCATTGGAAGTGATGATGCGGCCGGAATCGCAATCTATGATGGCCCCATAGCGACCTCCACCCCGCTCTCCGCGGCCACGGCTGAATGGGAGTTCGCGACGTCGGGAGTCCCCCTTCTGGTCCTCCGCCACTCCGACACCGGCTCGTTCGACGGCCTGCTTGCGCGCTCGGACAGCACCAACGCGGTCGTTCAACTCGACTTGGCGGGGGGGCGCCGTCGCCGACCAACCAGCTTGGCTGCTTCCATCCGGTGACGATGCAATCGACGCTGTCTACGCGGCGACAGCGGGGCATGACGCCTGGCTGTCTGCCAGCGTGGATGCTGGGCAGCGCGTGTTCGCGGTACCCGCTGAAACCGGCTACGGGGCGACGACCGCCGATTTGGGCGCATACGTTGACCTTCCAGGCGACATCTCCGAAGCGGGACTCGCCCTGTGTCCGACCACCATAGGTGATGACGAGTTGGTCGTCAACTTGCCCACCGAAGGTCTCCTCTTTTTCGACGGGGCGAGCGTGAACGGGGCGCTATCCGAAGTGGACGGCGACAGCGAGCTGAAGACGACCTCACAAGTCCTGGTGAACTGTGTGTCCGACCTCACGGGAGACGGCGTGGCAGATTTGGTGGTCAGCGTTCTCGTTCCGGCCGGCACCGAGTCAGACTATTCGACGTACGTCATTTCGGATTGGCCACCGGCGAACGGAGCGACCCTCGCGGCGTCGGCCTCGGTGGTGGTTGAGTCGGGAACAGCAGCCGATATCGGCTTCGGCGTCAGCTCGGACTCCGGGGATCTCGATGATGACGGTCACCGGGACTTGGTAGTCGGTGCGTTTGTCGCGTCCTCCGCGGACTTTGGTGGGTCAACTCGCGCAACCGACTCGGGGTGCGCTGCCGTCTTTTACGGGGCCTTCGCGCCAGGGACCCGGGTGGCGAACGACGCACAGTCCGCAGTGTTCTGCTCGCAAACCACGGCCGCGTTGCTTGGCGTCAGTGTCGCCGCCTCCTCCGACCTCACCGGCGACGGCGTCGACGACCTCGTCCTCCCCACCCTCGAGCTCGCCCCCGACGGCGTCGACATCGGCGTCACCCACATCATCCCCGGCCTCACGAACTGACTTCCCGCGCCTGATCGCGCGCCTACATTCCCGCTCCTCCAGAGCCCGCGCATGTCCCCGATCCTCTCAGTCAAACCCCTCGGCTTCCAGTGGGAAACGCTGGACCCGTTCCTGTTCTGCGTCCACCATGATGACGCCTATCCCGCGGGGAACGCCCAGCTTGGCCCCGCCGCCTCGCTCGCGGGACGCAACCTCGGCCAGGACTTTGAAGGCAAGGACGGCTGGCGGATGTACCACGGGGACGCCGTGCCGGGCTTCCCGCAGCACCCCCACCGCGGCTTCGAGACCGTCACCATCGTTCGCGAGGGGCGCATCGACCACTCCGATTCGCTTGGGGCGACTGCGCGCTTTGGAGGCGGGGATGTGCAATGGCTGACCGCCGGGAAGGGCATCGTGCACTGCGAGATGTTCCCGCTCCTGAACGCCGGCGGTCCAAACCCGGCCGAGCTGTTCCAGATCTGGCTCAACCTGCCTTCGCGCAACAAGATGGCGGACCCCCACTTCACGATGTTCTGGCACGAGCAGATCCCCACCGTCACCACCCTCGATGACGCAGGCGGCAGCACGCAGATCACCGTCATCGCCGGTGCGATCCCCGGTGCCACGCCCCTCTCGCCACCGCCGGCGTCCTGGGCCGCGCAGCCCGGCAGCGACGTCGTCATCTGGTCAGCGCGCATGGCCGCCAACGCGCGCCACACGCTCCCACCCGCGCCCGGCACCAACCGGATGTTGTATTTCTTCGCCGGGAAATCGGTGACAATCGATGGTCGGACCTACCCGGCCCGGGTCGGAATTCGCCTCGCTCCGGACCAGCCCGTCACCTTCGAAAACGGCGACGAACCCGCCGAATGGCTCCTGCTTCAGGGCCGTCCCATCGGCGAGCCCGTCGTCGCCCACGGCCCCTTCGTGATGAACACGGCCGACGAGATCCGCGCGACCTTCGCCGACTATCAACGCACCCGGTTTGGCGGCTGGCCGTGGCCGTCCAACGAGCCCGTCCATCCCCGCGACAAGGGCCGGTTCGCCCGCCATCCCGACGGCAAGGTCGAGTCGCCGACCGGCTAGAAGTAGCCCAGCGCCCTCGCCTCCGCGGTCAGCCCCTCGCGGAATCGTGGGTCCGCGATGCCGATCAGAGCTCGCGCTCGCTCGCGAATGGTCTTGCCATGCAATTCGGCCCGTCCCCACTCGGTCGCCACGTGGTGGACGTCGCCGCGGCTGGTCACGACCCCCGCGCCCGTCGCCAGCGTGCCGACGATCCGACTCACCGTCCCGCCACACGCGGTGGACGGCAGCACGATCACCGGCCTGCCCCCTTCGCTTCGCGCCGCGCCACGCAGAAAGTCCACCTGCCCGCCGATCCCGGAGTAGAGGCGTGTGCCGACGCTGTCCGCGTTCACCTGTCCGGTCAGGTCCACCGAGAGCGCCGCGTTGATCGCGACGAAGTTCCTCATGCGCGCGATACGGTAGGGGTCGTTGGTGACGTCGCTGGGCTGCATCTCGATGGCGAGGTTGCCGTCGACCTCCCGGTACAGGCGCTCGCTGCCGAGGATGAAGGAGGTGACGGCCTTTCCGGGCCAGAGCTCCTTGCGCGCGCCCGTCGCCACGCCCGCCTCGATGAGATCGAGCATGCCGTCGGACAAGAGCTCGGTGTGAAAGCCGAGATCCCGCCGGTCGGTCAGGAGCCGGAGCAGGGCATCGGGGATGCTGCCGATGCCGGTCTGCACCGTACACCCGTCGTCAACCAGCTCGGCGACGTTCGCGGCGATGCGCTCCCGGATGGGATCGGGGCCTTCGACCTGCAGAGTTGGCAGCGGGTGGTCGACGGCGACGATGCGATGGAAGCGCGAGATGTGCACCGCGCCCGCGCCGAAGGTGCGCGGCATCTGCCGGTTGATCTCGGCGATCACCATCGGGGCGTGACGGACGGCGCCGTCGAGGACGTCGACGCTGACGCCGAGCGAGCACCAGCCGTGCGCGTCTGGCGGGGAGACCTGCACGAGCACGGCGTCGAGCGGGAGCGCGCCAGACTGGCTGACCAGCGCCGGGACCTCGGAGAGAAAGACAGGGGTGTAATCGGCGTCTCCCGCGGCGACGGCGGCTCGGACCGAGGGGCCGATGAAGAGGGCGTTGACGCGCAGGTGGCCACGAGCGCGCGCTTGCACGAGCGGCCCGGAGCCGAACGACAGGATCTGGACGATCTCCAGTCCGTCGAACGTCTCAGCAGCTTCGGCGAGCGCAGCCACAAGCGACCGTGGCTCCCCCGCATTGCCGCCGACCAGCACGCGACCACGGCGTGGCAACGCTGCGATGGCACCGGCGGCATCGGTGCGACGGGCGTCCAGATCCGTGGGGACGAGCATGGCGTCGTGCTAACCGGCCGGCTGTGTTAGCCGCCGCTCGCCGGCTTGCCCGCGCTCACCGCCTCTCATGGCATCGGACGTTCTTCTTGGATTTTCACGAATTTGGCCTCGATCCCTCTCTCCTGAAGGGCGTCGCGGACCTCGGCTTCACGAAGCCCACGCCCATCCAGGAGCAGTCCATCCCCGCCGGCCTTCAGGGCCGTGACCTTCTCGCGGCGGCGATGACCGGCAGCGGCAAGACCGCGGCGTTCCTCCTTCCGATCCTCCACCGGTTGATGGGAAAGCCGCGCGGCACCACCCGCGCGCTCGTCCTCACTCCCACTCGCGAATTGGCGGCCCAGATCCACGAGGAGCTCGGCGAGCTTGCCCGACACACGCGCCTCACCTCGGCGACGGTCTTCGGCGGCGTCGGCCCGGCACCGCAGGAGCGCGCCTTCCGTGACGGTGTCGACGTCATCATCGCCACGCCCGGCAGGCTCCTCGACCACCAGCAGAACGCCTACGCCGCCCTGCGTGGCCTCGAAGTCCTGGTGTTCGACGAGGCGGATCGCATGCTGGACATGGGCTTTCTGCCGGACGTGCGCCGTGTGCTGTCCCGCCTCCCGAAGGAGCGACAGACCCTGTTCTTCTCGGCGACGATGCCGCCCGAAGTGCAGAAACTGTCGAAGGAGATGCTCGTCAATCCGGTGGCGTTCAACATCGAGCGCAAGTCGGCGCCCGCGACCGGCGTGACGCAGGTGCTCTACCCGGTGCCCGAAGCCGCGAAGCCGGCGCTGCTGATCGAGCTGCTGCGTCGCAACACCATCGGCAGCGTCATCGTGTTCACGCGAACAAAACATCGGACGAACCGGCTCTCCGAGCTGCTCGAGCGCGCGGGAATCCAGAACGCCCGCATGCACGGGAACCGGAGTCAGGGTCAGCGGACGGACGCGCTCGCGGACTTCAAGAGCGGCCGGCTGCGCGTGCTTGTGGCGACGGACATCGTGGCACGGGGCATCGACGTGGAGCAGTTGGAGCATGTCGTGAACTTTGACGTGCCGAATGTGCCGGACGACTACATCCATCGCGTTGGGCGTACGGCGCGGGCGGACGCGACGGGCGAGGCGTTCACGTTCGTGAGTCGCGAGGAAGAAGGCGACGTCCACGCGATCGAGCGCGCGATCGGCAAGCAGATCCCGCGCGTCATGGTCGACGGTTTTGACTACAACCAGCGGCCGAGCGAGCCGCTGGAGATCCCGATCGGCGTGCGGATCGCGGAGATCCGGGCGCGGAAGGCCGAGGATCGCGAGCGGGCGCGGGACAAGGCGTCGCGGCGAGGCGGCGGAGCGCCGGCCCCGGCTCGGGGTGGAGGGCCGGCAGCCTCAGCGGGTGGTGGCGGTCGCTCAGGCGGAGGGGGCTACGGCGGAAATGGCGGCGGACAAGGCGGACGTCCGGCTGGTGGGCAGGGCGGCGGTGGTGGACGAGGCGGGTACGGCGGGGGCCCCGGTGGCGGGGGCCCCGGTGGCGGGGGTGGTTACGGCGGAGGCGGACACGGGGGAGGAGGCTACGGACTCGGAACGGGAAACCGCCCGAATCCGGGCCCGGTCGAGCCTCTCATCGTCAATCGTCCGCCGCGCCGGGAAGACGGACCGGACGGACCCCGTCCACGCAGCCCGGATGCTGTCGAAGTCGTCCCTGGCGTTTGGCGTCGCGGCGGTGGCTCCGGTGGCGGAACGGGCGGACGCGGGCGGTAGCGGGCTCGACACGTCAAGGCTCAGAATTCCGGGAGGCGTTTCTGAGCCCGACTGCGGTGAACGGTCGCTTCAGGCCCGCGTGGGCGCTTGCGGCGGTCGGCGCCTCGAGTTAGCAGGCCCTCCCCGGCTCTCCCAAGCGCCCCTCGTGGCGCTTTTTCTTTGTCTGCGGTTCCCATGTCCCCCGTTCACCCGACCGATCTCCGCTCCCTCGTCGCCGCGCTGCGTGCGCTGGCGGAGCCGATCGCAGCGCGCGTGGACGTGGACGTTGTGGCGATCGAAGTCGTTGGCGCTTCTGGGGCCAGCGGGCGCGTCCTGCGCGTCTCGCTCGACAAGGCCGGTGGCGCGACGATCACCGATTGCACGCGTTTCTCCCGGATCTTCTCGCCAGCGCTGGACGTCGCCGACCTCGTCGCGACCACGTACACGTTGGAGGTCTCGACCCCCGGCATCGAGCGCCCAGTCCAGCGCCTCGTGGATTTTGAGCGATTCGTCGGCTGCACCTGCCGGATCAAGACCTGGGACATGGACAGCCGCCGCCGGCTCAAGTCCGTCCTCACCGGCGTGGAGGGCGACGAGGTCCTCGTCACCGTCGACGGCGTGCCGCGCCGCTACCATATCGACGACATCGAGCGCGCCAACCTCGTGTTGAGCCTCGACGAATACGCCCGCCTCGGCGAGGGGTTGCACCCGCTCGCGCCCGCTTCGCCACCCGTCGCCGCCCCAAAGGCCGCGCGCGCCCCCAGACTTTCCAAGGACGACGGCGGGCACTCGCCCCCTGTCGCCAAAAAGCCCCGCCCTTCCCGCACCCTCAAGGAGTCCCCATGATCACCAGTGAGCTCGCCCGCGACCTTCAGGAGGTTGCTCGTGAAAAAAACATCCCCCGTGACTCGCTCCTCGAAGTGCTGGAACAGGCGATGGTGGCCGCGGCCCGCAAGAAGTTCAACATCAACGAGATCGAGCGCGATTTTGAGGCGCAGTGGAACGAGGAGCTCGGCGAGGTCGAGCTGTTCGAGTTCCGCACCGTGACCGAGGAGCTGGAGGCCGACCCCACGCGCATCCCCATCGTCGACGCGCGCCAGCACGACCCCGAGTGCGAGGTCGGCGATTCGCTCGGTCTGAAGGTGCCAATCGAGGGCCTCGGCCGCATCGCCGCGCAGACTGCCAAGCAGGTCATCATCCAGAAGATCCGGGAGGCCGAGAGGGAGCAGACGTTCTCGGAGTTCAAGGACCGCAAGGGCGAGATCATCACCGGCGTCGTCCGGCGCTTCGAGAAAGGCAATATCGTCGTGGATCTCTCGCGTGCCGAGGCGCTCCTCCCCAAGCGTGAGCAGGTCCCCAGCGAGACCTACCGGCAGGGCGACCGGATCCAGGCGTACGTCGTGGACATCACCCGCGCGACCAAGACGCCCCAGGTCATCCTCTCCCGGACGCACCCGGGCCTTCTGATGAAGTTGTTCGAGCTCGAAGTCCCCGAAGTCGCCGACGGCATCGTTCGCATCGAGGCATGCGCGCGTGAGCCCGGCTTCCGCGCCAAGATCGCCGTGACCTCCGTGGACCCGGACGTCGATCCCGTCGGCGCCTGCGTCGGCATGAAGGGCTCCCGCGTTCAGGCCGTTGTCGGCGAACTTCGTGGCGAAGCCATCGACATCATCCCGTATCACCCGGACGCCGCCCGCTTCATCGTGCACGCCATCGCCCCCGCCACCGTCTCGCGCGTCTACATCGACGAGCAGGCGCACGCCATGGAGCTCGTCGTCCCCGACGATCAGCTCTCCAAGGCGATCGGCCGCCGCGGCCAGAACGTCCGGTTGGCCGCGCAGTTGACCGGCTGGCGCATCGACATCTTCTCCGAGACCAAGCACCGTGAGATGAACGAGCAGGCCCACGCCGAGCTCTCGCGCGTGCCCAGCCTCGCCCAGGAGCAGGTCGATTTCCTCATCCGCCACGGCTTCCGGTCGGTGCGCGAGGTCGCGGACGCCGAGGCGTACGATCTCGCCAGCATCCTCGGCGTCGAGGAGAGCGAGGCCGAGGCCGTCATCGCCGCTGCCGACGAGACCCTGGACGTGCTCATCGGCGAAGAGACCGCCCGCCGCAAGGCCGCCGCCGCTGCGCCTCCCGCTGCGATCCCCGACGAGGCGTAGCCACACGGGCGCCGCTCGCTTCGAACAACCGGTACTTTCGTCCGACGCTGGTAATTTCCTGCCGGACTGAGTAGACGCCGCCCCGTCGCAGGCCCCCTTTCATGTTCCTCCTCCTCATCGGCGCGCTCACTGGCAAAGCCCTTGCGGAGGACGTGTACGTCTCCTCCAACGTGAAGGGCGCGTCCATCCTGCTCAATGGCGCGGATACGGGCTTCCACACCCCGGGCAACATCCCGGGCGTACCTCCCGGCCAGGTCAAGATCACGGTCGTCGGCGACTGCCTGAGCGGGGAAAGCACGGTGGCGGTGCTGCCGGGGCAGACAACGCGCGTCAGCATCAACGCCGTGCCACAGCTCGGCACGATCGCCGTGCACCCGACCCCGGCCAACGCGAAGGTGACGTTGGACGAGCGCGCCTGGCCCGGTGCTGCGGGCTCGCCCGTCGCGCTGGAGTGCGGCTCGCACACGGTCGGCGCGGAGCTGGACGGCTTCGTCCCCGCCGTCGTCACCATCGACCTGCACATGAACCAGGACCTCGACCTGCCGCTCACGTTGCAGAAGCTCGGCATCGGCACCATCGATCTCTCGGTCCAGCCCCGAAACGCGACGATCACCATCGACGGCAAGCCCGTCGGCGAGGACGCCGTCAGCCTCCCCAGCGTGTTTTCGGGCGTCCACACCATCGGCGCGAACCTGGACGGGTACAAGGACGCGGCCAAGAAGATCGTCGTCTCGGACGGCGATGCGCAAGCCTGGCACATGGAGCTCGTGCACAGCAGCTCCAAGAAGGACAGTGAGGTCCAGGTGATCCGGCCGGGCCGCAACGCTGCGACGGACGAGGCCACGGCGGGTGGTGCTGGCGCCGATGCCCAGGCCTCGGCGGATGCCCGGATCGCCGCGGAAGCACGCGCGGCGGAAGAGCAGCGGCTGCGAGATGCCGCAGACGCCAGGGCCGCCGCCGATGCCCAGGCTGCAGCGGATGCCCGGGCAGCCGGCGATGCGAAGGCGGCCGCAGACGCGAAGGCCCGCACGGACGCACAGGCTGCTGCGGATGCGAAAGCCGCCGCGGACGCGAAAGCCGCGAACGACACCAAGGCCAAAGCCGCTGCTGACGCAAAAGCCGCCGCAGACGCCAGGGCTCGCGCAGATGCCCAGGCCGCCGCGGATGCGAAGGCCGCAGCGGATGCGAAAGCCGCCGCGGATGCGAAAGCCGCGAACGACTCCAAGGCCAAAGCCGCTGCTGACGCAAAAGCCGCCGCAGACGCCAGGGCTCGCGCAGATGCCCAGGCTGCAGCGGACGCGAAGGCCGCCGCGGACGCGAAGGCCGCGAACGACTCCAAGGCCAAGGCCGCTGCTGACGCAAAAGCCGCCGCAGACGCGAAGGCCGCCGCAGACGCGAAGGCCGCCGCAGACGCGAAGGCCGCGAACGACTCCAAGGCCAAGGCCGCTGCTGACGCAAAAGCCGCCGCGGACGCGAAAGCCGCGAACGACTCCAAGGCCAAGGCCGCTGCTGACGCAAAAGCCGCAGCAGACGCCAGGTCTCGCGCAGACGCCCAGGCTGCTGCCGACGCGAAGGCCGCCGCGGACGCGAAAGCCGCGAACGACTCCAAGGCCAAGGCCGCTGCTGACGCAAAAGCCGCCGCAGACGCCAGGTCTCGCGCAGACGCCCAGGCTGCTGCCGACGCGAAGGCCGCCGCGGACGCGAAAGCCGCGAACGACTCCAAG
>CAIMSU010000322.1 GCA_903844155.1 uncultured Pseudomonadota bacterium
TCGGGCCCGTCAGCGTCCCATTGGTCACCCTCCTCGGCCCTCGCCTGCCGGAGGAGCTGGGTCCGGATCATCGCATAGGCTGACCGGGCCTCACCCGCCGTGAACGGTTCGCCCGTCGCCTTGAACAGGCGGACGCGACCACCCGTCGAGCAGCCCGATGCCACCCGCTCATAGATGTCGTCGTAGTACGCGTCATCGCCGGGAAACCGATCGACCAAGACTCCCCCGGCATGCAACTCCACCACCATCACATACTCGCTGGTGCCGAGCGAGCGACACTTCGATTCGCCCGGGCGCTCCCATCGGAGCCAAAACAACGAATCGGGGGCATCGCAATTGGGGTCGACTGCGAGATCGATCCACGGCGCCAGCAGCTCGCGCACGGCGGCGGGCTCCAGGGCGGCCATTCTCGCCGCGTGCCCCTCGCCATAGAATCGTCTGGCGATTCGCAGCCGGGCAGGTGCCGAAACGGCGAGGAACCGGCCGGCTCGCTCCGCGGCGACGTCCTCGCCGCGGCGAACCCGCCTCAGAACATTCCTCCAATGGCGCATGAACCCGGCCACCACAAGCTCCGGCGCGCGAATTAGAGAGACTTCGTCTGCGTCGTCCTCGTTCTCCATGTCGGCCGCGTTCAGGGTGCCCAGCAGGCGTTCGACTCGCTGCCGTTTGCTTCCCCAGGAGGCCACGCCACGCCCCTCGCAGAGAGCGGCGAGGCGGTCGGCGCGAAGCATGCACAGGGCATCGGAGTCATGCACGGCCAGCGTCGCGGCCAGCGCGTCCCGGCTGGCCGCCGACCAGTCACCCGGAAGGCGCAACGTCTCGGCGAGGGATCGACGGTCCGCGACGTCCAAAAGGGCGAGCCAGTTCATGAATCAATCTACCCCGGAATGGGGCTGATGTCGAGGTTTGCACTATGGAAAGGACGAACGACCTGCGCGGGTACGAGCCCGGCTGGGGCCAGTCAGGTCAGGTGCCAGGTTGAGAAACAGGATCGCCGAAGACCTCCTCACAAAGCACCTTCTTGCCCTCGTTAAATACGACCAGCGGGTTTTTCTCTAGGTTCAGCCCGATGGCGAAGGCCCTGCCGGGCGCGTTGCCGTCCGGTGGGCTGATGGCGGGCGGCGAGCCTTTGCCAGAGGCGGTCCCCGCACCGGGCGATGCCGTGCTACCTCGCCCGGCGAAGAGAACCATCGTCCGCCCAAAAGGGCGCCCCACCGCTGGAGACACGACCATGACAGAAGGATTCGACGCGCGAGCGGCGCTCAACCAGCTCATCCAGAACGCCCGAGGCTGGGGTGCCGCCGATGTCGGCTTTGGCGATGGCTCGTTCTATCGCTCCGAGGCCGATTGGCGTGATGGTTCGCCCGCCCTGGACGCCTGGCTATCGGGTGACGATTCGAAGCGCGCCGGCGCGGTTAAGGAGATCGGGCGGTCTTGCGCGACCTCCGAGATTATTGACCTCAGTGCCGCCTTGACGGTTGTGTCCGAAAAGAGCCCCCAAGCGATCGAGGAGTTCCGGAGCCACCTTGGCAAGGTTCGAGAAAGGGGTGAGGGCGACTACCCCATTCAGCTACGCGTTAAAGACGCGGCGCGCCTTCGCGAGATCCTGAAGCAGATCGAGCAGGCCGCGGGCGACAAGGTTCGGAACGGCCTGCACCAGAAGTGGCCCATCTTGACCGCCTGCCTGGCCAACGCCGCACCGCGGCACTTCGTATTCCTACGCCCCGACACCGTGACCCATGCGCGCCTGCGGGCAACGATCTTCGCCGGGATCAGCTACGAGGCCGGAGCCAAGGCGGACCTCTACGGTGACTATCTCACGCGCTCCGAGGCACTCCTCGCCGCCATGACGGAGCATCCGCAGGTGGGTGCGCCGCCAGCGGGTCTCAGTTCCGTCAGCGTATGGTGGACCGCGTTCGGCTACCTTGGGTCGCAGGATCAGACGATGCGCGAGCTGCGCAAGCTGCTCACTCACGGCCGGCACGTCATCCTTCAAGGGCCGCCAGGAACGGGAAAGACGCACCACGCTGAGCAGGTGGCGAAGAGCTTGGCCGAGCAATCCAAGGGTGATGTGGTCGAGCTGGTGCACTTCCGACCGGAGGCCGCGGATACCGTGGGCGTCGTGAAACACTTCGTTCAATTTCACGCGAGCTACGACTACGAGGACTTCGTGCGTGGCTTTCGGCCGGTCGCGAGCGAGTCCGGCGAGGTCGGCTTCGAGTTGCGGGACGGGCCGTTCGCGCAGATGGTCAGCTTCTCCCTTAGGTTCCCGCGCATCCGGTTCCTGCTGGTCATCGACGAAATCAACCGCGCCGACCTTGCGCGCGTCCTCGGTGAGTGCATCTATCTTCTGGACCGGCGCTGCTCCCACGCGCCCGAAAAGGGGACGGGGCAGAAGGGCATCGAGGATGTTTGGCACGGACGCCAGGCTGGGGCCGTGGCGGTTCGCTATCAGCCCCAGGCGCCGCCGCATGACTTCAAGGAATACTCCGACGCCGCCACCCCGTTGGCGAGGCTCTGCCTGCCGGACAACTTCTACTTGGTCGGCACCATGAACACGGCGGATCGTTCCATCGCGATCGTCGACGTGGCTCTGCGCCGGAGGTTCGCCTTCATGGACGTGCGGCCGGACCCAACGACCGTTCGGAAAAATTGGGGAGACAAGGACAAGGTGGCGCTGGACATGGTCAACCGGTGGATGGGGCGGCTCAACGGCGACACCCCGTTGGAGGGGGGATCTCAGCCCGAGGCGCTCATTCGCGACCCGAGATACCACATTGGGCACGCCTACTTCATGAAGCCCAATATAGAAGAGCTGAAGTCCAGCGTATTCTACCAGGTGGTGCCTCTGCTGGAGGAGTATCGAAGCGACGGGCGTCTGCGGTCTGACACGCCGACCGAGGTCAGCGAACTGATCGATGAGATGCGGGCTTTCGGCGGGGTATGACGATCTTCGACGGGCCAGCGGCGTCGCCCGGCTACTTCTCTGCGGAGGAGGGCAAGCGGCTACTTGTGCACACTGGCGAGCCGCTCTCGCGAGCCGTTGGCGAGCATCTTGCCAGGCGCCTCAAGGACGTGGAGGCGTGGCAGCGGGTTCCTGTCGTGGCCCGCCTGCGCTTGAGCACGGCGCAGGCGAACGCCAAAGGCTTCGCGAAGCTCGGGCCGGTGCTTGTGGGTGCGGCGGGAAAGGCGTCGGGGTCGAGCTCATTCCTGTTCGCGGATGCTTCCGGGATTCGCCGCACCCTCACCATCGTCCTGTATGACTGGTCGACGTTGAACCTCGATTTGGAAGCGCTCAGCGAGTTGGGCTGCCCGGTCGCTCAACTTCGTTCACTTCTCGTCCAAGGCGCGAACCCGGTGCGGCAGGCGGCTCCACGCTGGAGTGTGAGGGACGACGGCAAGATCTTGGCTCTGAGCTCCGGTGACAGGCAAGGCGACGACAAGGTGGAACCCAGGGTCGGGCGCTTCGGACTCGGCGCGCTCGCGTGGAGCTGCGACTCTGGCGGCCCCGCGTCGGTGGAGCTTGAGCTCCTTGCCTTGCCGCGGCTTCACCGCCCGCGCGTGCTAAGGTCACCTGACCGGGCGGTAGCGCTCAACGGCGATGTCACAGGATGGACGGCCCGACTGGACGAAACGATCTGGCGAGTCGGCGCAACGGATTCGCTTGTGGCGTGGCTCAATCTGTCCCAGGGCGATCATCTCCAAACCATCGATGAGGTGATTCATGTGACGGCGACGGAGAATGCGAGCCCGCTCGCTTGGCTCCCGCTCGCCAAGGCGCTCGAGAACGCGGCGGAGTGGCAGCGTCGGCAATACCTGCGCATGCCGCGAGTGGTGCGGGCACCGACCGGGACCCTTCGTGTCGGCGCCTACCTCAGCTATCTGGCGCGCCAGCGGGCCGACCTCGTCCCCGTGGACAGGTTCGAGCTCACCCACGACACTCCGGAGAATCAGCTGTTCAAAGCCGCGGCATGTCGCGTGCGGCGAGTCCTGGCCTCGGACAGCGGGGCCTTGGCGGTTGGCCTGCGCCGACGGTTCGAGCGCGTCGAGGCGCAGTTCACGCACGCTGCCGATGTAGAGGCATCCCTCTCGCTGCTGGCCAGGGTCGACGCGCGGCCGTTGCCTCCGGAGCAAGCGCGAGCGGCGGAACTCTGCGGGGCAATGCTCCGTGGGCGCTATCCTGGACTTGAAGTCCAAGGTCGTTCGTTCGCGGAAATGGAGGGCTTCGAACTCAATATCGCCCAACTTTTTGAAGCTGCTGCCAGAGAAGTGTTGCGCCGATGCTCGATCGGAATCGGAGCGTCGGTTCAGGACGGAAATGAGTCCGCCAAGGGCATGGGTACTGCGAAGCAGGTCCAACTGTACTGGAAGGACGCCGGCGTGGTCGGCGGCCTTCAGGCATCGTCCTTGGTGCACGTCAGCCTCCGGCCGGACTTCGTCGTGCGCCGTGGCAAGGAGGTGCTTGCCGTCGGGGACGCGAAGTACAAGCGCCTGCAGCGCAGGGACACGGACTCCAACTCGTCTCATGCGCCGCTTCGACGGGAGGACCTCCATCAGCTCGTCAGCTACCTCGCGGCGTGGCCAACGACAGGGTGGGCGGTCGTGATCTTCCCGAACGCGGACCCCGTCGCGAGCTCGACAACATCCGATCCCCGCCCCGCCACCCGCCTGGTCTCCGAGCTGACGATCGGCGGAGATCGCCGCCTGGGCGTGTTCGACCTCGCAGCGGAACGCTGGAGCGACCGGCGGGTCGACGTCGAGCCTCTGGCGACATGGATCGCCGCGCAAGCTCGGGCGGGCTGAAGCCTCCCCGTCCAGCGCTCAAGCCTCGGCCAGCACTTCAGCTTGCTCCTCGGACAACCCCTCGACCAGTTCCATTTCCTGCAGCCAGACGCTGAAGCCGCTCGCCTCGACGGTCGCTCGCACAGCCTCCTCCCGAATGGCCTCAGGCAGTTGCCTCTGAAAGGGGCCGAACCCGCACAGCTTTTCGATGGTCTTCCAGCCGCCCGCCCCGGTCCTGGTGGCGCTGCGACCCACCACCAAGCGCGGATCGCGGACCGACGACAGCGGGCCAGAATCGACGCCCCCAAGGTCAAGCAACTTGCCGAACAGCGCCCCACCAAAGTGCAGATATTCGCCATCGTGGTGCACTACCGCTCGATCTGAGAGTCCCACCCCACGCGCCAGATGCCGGAGGGCGTTCCGAGTCAGGGGGGCAGCCCTGGCGCCATACCGCACCCGGCTGCCAGCCCCTCCCTGCACGCCGCGACTCAGCTCCACGGAGTCGCCGACGTTCCTCACAGCGTACGAGACGCCCGCGATCATGATTGACGGGTCGCGCGGCCGCTCTGACACCCATGCCAGGGCCTCGCCCGTTACCGAGTCGATGAGCGGCACCACACCCCGTCCACCCCCGATGTTGGCGTGCAGCTGCATGGGAGCATCCATGAGCTCGGCTATGATGGCACCAGCGCGGACGGCGCCACCCTCCAGCAGATCGAGCAGCCCGGCCTCAACCAGTTGATCTACCAGCCACTCTGAGCGAGCACCAAACGCCGCCCCCAGTCGATCGATCAGCGTCCGCCGCGGGAGCCTCTTGGGCGCCTCACGTAGAAGGCTGGCGGCTTGCTGTATGGCGACCGAGTAATGCGCGACCTCGACAACCGGACCCACATTCCCCGGGTTTACACGCGCAGGACCGCGATTTTCCGACCCGGCGGCGTCCAGAAAACGGCCTCGGGGACGCGCAGGTACCGCAGGATTTGCGCGGCGGCGGACGGAAACGGGCGCGCGATGCGCGTCCACA
>CAIMSU010000323.1 GCA_903844155.1 uncultured Pseudomonadota bacterium
AGCATTTCTGGTACATCAAAGATGTACCAGAAATGCTCTCTGCAATTGTGGTAGACGGTCTGGATCGGCTTGGGAGGTGGAAAACCCGCGTTGGGGGCCGCGTGGGGCCGGCGCGGCGTCCCGCATGCGCTCGGGCGCGGGCGCGTGGCTTACGTAGCCGCCCAAAGGAGGCTGGAAAACGCGCGCCGAAGCTACTCTCCCGCGACCGTTGCCCAGTACCGATTCAGGGCGACGTCGCGCCCGACGACCGCCTCGCGCCCCAGCACCGACGACCGCTTCATGTCGCTGTAGTGCGTGATCTCGTAGGTGCCGGGCTGCTTTCGGTCCCGCTTCAAGACCCAGATGGACCCGTCGGGCATGTCGGCCACGACGAGGCCGAGGCCGCCGTCGACGGCGTTCGTGACGTCGTTGAGGGTGTGCGGGAAGTAGGCGCGGGGCATGCGGGGGAGTAACGCTGATGGGGGAAGCAAAACCGCGCGGGAACCCGTTGTGCGCGCTTGACCGCCCCGACCCGGCGATTACCATTCCCTGCAGACGGGCAGGGCCTTTGCGGGTTCTGCTCCATACAAACAGCATAACTCTCATCCGCTCCCGGTTTTGGGCGAGCACTCGAAGGAATTTCCTCATGGGCAAGATCATCGGCATCGACCTCGGCACCACCAACTCCGTCGTCGCGATCATGGAGGGCGACTCGCCCACCGTCATCATCAACGAGGAGGGCGCGCGGACGACGCCGTCGGTGGTTGGCTTCAACAAGGACCAGGAGCGGCTCGTCGGCGCAACGGCGCGTCGGCAGGCGATCACCAACCCAACCAAGACCGTCTACTCGATCAAGCGGTTCATGGGACAGCGCTGGGAGGAGGCCGAGAAGGAGGCCAAGCGGGTGCCGTACAAGATCGTGCGGAACGGTGATCTGATCAAAGTCGCCATCGACGACAAGGAGTTCTCGGCGCCGGAGATCTCGGCGATGATTCTCCAGAAGCTCAAGCGCGAGGCTGAGAAGTACCTCGGCCAGCCGGTGACCGAGGCGGTCATCACCGTGCCCGCGTACTTCAACGACGCGCAGCGGCAGGCCACCAAGGACGCGGGCAAGATCGCGGGCCTGGACGTGAAGCGCATCATCAACGAGCCGACAGCCGCGGCCCTCGCGTACGGTTTTGGCAAGAAGAAGAAGGACCAGACCATCGCCGTCTACGATTTTGGCGGTGGAACCTTTGACATCTCGATCCTCGACGTGGGCGACAACGTGGTCGAGGTGCGCTCGACGAACGGCGACACGCACCTCGGCGGCGACGACGTCGACAACCTGCTCATCGACTGGATGGTCAAGGAGTTCAAGACCGAGACGGGCATCGACGTCGGCAACGACAAGATGGTGCTCCAGCGCCTGAAGGACGCCGCCGAGAAGGCGAAGATCGAGCTCTCCTCCAGCCAGAGCGCCGGGATCTCCCTGCCGTTCCTGTCGATGGACGCGACGGGCCCGCGCCACCTCGAGCGCACGCTCCCCCGCGCGCGCTTCGAGCAGATGATCGAGCCCCTGATCGACCGCACGATGGAGCCCTGCCGTCTCGCGCTGAAGGACGCCAAGGTCACCGCCGCGGACATCCACGAGGTGCTGCTGGTGGGCGGCTCCACGCGCATCCCGCTGGTGCAGGCGAAGGTGAAGGCGCTCTTTGGCAAGGAGCCCAACCGGACCGTCAACCCGGACGAGGTCGTGGCGCTCGGCGCAGCGGTTCAGGGCGGCGTGCTGGGTGGCGACGTCACCGACATGCTCCTGCTCGACGTGACCCCGCTCTCGCTCGGCATCGAGACGCTCGGCGGCGTCCACACGATCCTCATCGCCCGCAACACCACGATCCCCACGTCCAAGTCCGAGATCTTCTCGACGGCCGCCGACAGCCAGACCGCGGTGGACGTGCACGTGTACCAGGGCGAGCGCCCGCTCGCGAAGGACAACCGCCTGCTCGGCGACTTCCGGCTCGACGGCATCACCCCGGCCCCGCGCGGGGTGCCGCAGGTCGAGGTGACGTTCGACATCGACGCGAACGGCATCCTGAACGTGCGCGCGAAGGACAAGGCGACGAGCCGCGAGCAGAAGATCACGATCACGTCGTCGTCGGGATTGTCCAAGGAGGAGGTCGAGAAGCTCGTGCGCGAGGCGGCCGCCAACGAGGGCACCGACAAGGCGAAGCGCGAGCTGATCGAGGCCCGCAACCAGCTCGACAACCTCGTCTACCAGTCGTCCAAGTCGCTGGCCGAGAACAAGGACAAGCTGACGCCGGACGCCGTCGCCAAGCTGGAGGGCTCGCTCTCCGAGGCCCGTTCGGCGCTGGACAGCGACGATGTGGCGCGGATCAAGGGCGCTTTTGACGCGCTCACCAAGGCCACGCACGATCTGGCGCAGTCGATGTACAGCGGTGGTGCGAGCGCAGGTGGCGACGGCCCCACGGCAGGCGCTGGCGGGCCGACGCCGAAGTCCGGGAAGGACGACGCCATCGACGTCCCCTTCGAAGAGCAGAACTAGCGCATCGTCGCCCGGGCGCGGGGTTTCGACCCCGTCCCGCCAAACCCCGGCCTTGAGTCATTATGTCCAAGCGTGATTACTACGTCGTCCTTGAGGTGACGAAGACGGCGTCCGAGGCCGACATCAAGAAGTCGTTCCGGGCGCTCGCGATGAAGCACCACCCGGACAAGAACCCGGGGAACAAGGACTCGGAGGCGCTCTTCAAGGAGGCCGCGGAGGCCTACGAGGTGCTCTCCGATCCCGAGAAGCGGTCGACGTATGACCGCTTTGGGCATGAGGGGCTGCGCGGGCAGGGGATGGGCGGCGGCTTCCAGAACGCCGAGGACGTCTTTTCCCAGTTCGGGGACATCTTCGGCGAGCTGTTCGGCATGGGCGGACGGCAGCGCGGCGCGAAGGCGGGGCCGCGACCCGGCGCAGACCTTGAGTATGTCCTCGCGCTGGATTTCCTGGACGCCGCGAAGGGTACAGAGCAGGAGATCCAGGTTCCAAAGCATGCTTTCTGCGAGACCTGCGACGGCTCGGGGGCGAAGGCCGGCTCATCGCCCGTCACCTGCGACACGTGCAAGGGCGCGGGCGAGGTCATGCAGCGGCAGGCGTTCTTCCAGATCCGGACCGCGTGCCCGCGCTGCCAGGGGAGCGGCAAGACGATCAAGGACCCGTGCGGATCCTGCAGTGGCAGCGGCCGGCAGCGGGTGAGCGACAAGCTCAAGGTCACCATCCCGGCGGGTGTGGACGACGCGATGCAACTGCGCCTGTCGGGCAAGGGCGACATCGGCGACCGTGGCGCTCGAAACGGTGATTTGTACGTGACGATCCGGCTCAAGGAGCATGGCCTCTTTCGTCGCGACGGGGTGCATGTGCTGTGTACCGTTCCGATGAGTTTTCCCACCGCGTGTCTCGGCGGGCGCATCACCATCCCGACGATAGACGGCGACATTCCGTATGATGTGGAGGCGGGCACCCCCTCGGGCCGGGTGGTCACGCTCCGCGGCAAGGGGATCCCGTCTGTGCAGGGTCGCGGGCGCGGGGATCAGCACGTGCAGCTCGTCGTCGCCGTCCCAAAATCGCTCGGCGCGCGCGAGGAGGAGCTGGTGCGGGAGTTGGCCGCCGTGCACGATACCAAGGTGCGGGACAAGTCGTTCTGGGAGGACCTGAAGACGAAGTTCAATTTCTGAGCGCGCTACACTACGCCCGTGCGTAGCCCTGCCAGCGCTCTTTCCGTCGTCGCCCTTGCGGCGCTCTCCGGCTGCCACCCGCTCGGCTCGCTGCCTCTGCCCGACTCTGGCACCGTCCGCCCCGGCCTTTCGCTCGACGTGTCCCCGCTGTCCATCGATTTTGGCGACGTGGACGCGGGCTCTGTCGCCGACGGAACCGTCACCGTCCAGAACCTCGGAACCGCGGCCGTCGCTCTCACGCTCCCCGGTGACCCCACGGGCGACTCCGGGTTCACGTTGCTCGATACCAGTGCGGCGACGATTCCCGCGGGCGGCTCGCTCGATCTCACCGTGCGGTTCGCGCCGGAAGACAACAACCCCGCAAGCGCGCAGCTCGTCATCCCCGAAGCGGATGCGACGGTCACGCTCACGGGCACCGGCCGCGCGCCCCAATTGACGGCGGGGGAGGCGCTCATTGACCCGGTGGTGCTCGGTTGCAGCGGGGTAGGCACGATTCCGGTCTGGAACGCGGGTTCTCGCGAGCTCACAATCACGGCGGTCCGATCCACAACCTCGGTGTTCGTCGCTGATAGTTGGCCAGCAACGCTGAATCCGGGCGAGACAGGTACGGTCGAATTCACGTTCACGCCGCTGTACGGCGGGACCGTGGAGGGGGAGCTGGCGTTCGACACCAACGAGGCCGGGTCTGCGAGCGAGAGCGTATCGGTGACAGCGCTGGGGTACCAGGGCGATACCGTTGCTGAGAGCTTCTTTTTTGAGCCAACGGACCCGACGGACATCGCGTTCCTGATCGATGGTTCCGCGATCGGCCCCTACGCGGATCGCGCTGCTGCTGGCGCGCTCGCGTATGTGGATGCGCTTGAGGCCGCGAACGTCGACTTTCAGCTCACCGCCGTCAGCAGCGGCGCCCCGTGCCCCGGCGTGCCGACCTACGCCGCCCGCTCCGACACGCCGGCCCGATCCAGCGCGGTCCTCTCTCGCGCATTCACGGCGGGCGGAGGCCCCGCGGACGACGACCTGCTCGCCCTTGGGCTCTCCGTCCTGGACGAGTCCGGCGCCAGCGGTTGCCTTGCCGGCTTCCGACGTTCCAACGCGGATCTTGAGCTTGTCGTCGTCGCCCTTGGCCCCTCTGGGGCGGACCTGGACGCCGACCTCGTCGCCCTTCAGGACGCTGCCGGTGCCAGCGTTCGGGTAAGCGCCCTCGTCCCCACCGACGGGTCCTGCGGCACGCGGGCGGACGACTACCTGGCGATATCGGCGGCCACGGCCGGCGTTGCTGCCGACGTTTGCGCGACCGACTGGACGGACGGCTTCACGGCCCTCGCCTCGCTCCCGGGCGGGGCGGGCGAGGTGCGCTACCCCCTGGCCCAGGTGCCGGTGCCCTCCTCGATCGTTGTGACGGTCGGCGGTCTGGCGCAGGACGGCTGGCTCTGGGAGTCGGCGACCAACGAGCTGGTGTTTGACTCGGGCTCGTTCGCGCTCGGCGCCGAGGTCGACATCCGCTATGTGGCCGCGCAGGAGTGCGGCGCGTGAACATTGCCATCCTCGCCGCGGAAGTGGCGCCCTGGTCCAAGACGGGTGGGCTTGGCGACGTCTGCGGCGCGCTCCCCGGAGTGCTCGCGGCGCTCGGTCACCGCGTCCTGACCGTCAGCCCCCGCTACAAGGAGTACGCCGACGCCGACGATACCGGCGTTCGCACCTACATCCACCTCTTCGGGCAGCGGCATGAGGTTCGCTACTTCGTCGCTCGTACCCCCGCCCCCGAGGCCGTGGCCGGCGATGCGCCCGTCGGCGATGCCCCGGCCGGAATTGCCGCCCCCGGCGAGGTGCGTCACGTCTTCGTCGACCACCCCAGTTTTCGCCGCGGCGGCATCTACGGCGACGCGCACGGGTCCTACGGTGACAACTTGTTCCGTTTCGCCCTGCTCTCCCGCGCGGGAATCGAGGCGGCCGCGCTCGTCCCCGTGTTCCGGCCGGCGCCCGGCACTGCCGACCTCGCCCCCCTCGGCGAAGACGTCGTCTTCCACGTGAACGACTGGCACACGTCGCTCGTCCCGCTCTACCTCGACGCGATCTACCGTCCCGCTGGGCATTTTCGGCGCGCCGGAACCGTGCTGGGCATCCACAACGCGGGCCACCAGGGCGCCTTCGCGGCCCACCAGTTCGCTGGGCTTGACGTGTCAAGTCGCTGGTGGCCGCACACCGACATGAACGGGCACCTGAACCTGCTGAAGACCGGGGTCGTGTTGGCCGACCGCGTCGTCGCCGTCTCGCCCAACTACGCGCGCGAGATCTGCGGCGAGCTCGGCTTTGGGCTGGGGCATCTGTTCGCGTCCCGCGGGCGGGAGCTGCTCGGGATCGTCAACGGCGTTGGCGAGGAGTGGAACCCGGCGACGGACCCGCAGATCGCCGCGCCCTTCAGCGCGGAGGATCTCTCCGGCAAGCTCGCGTGCAAACGGGCGTTGCAGGCGGAGCTTGGGCTCCCGGCGAGAGATGTGCCGCTGCTCGCGCTCATCGCCCGCCTCGACCCGCAGAAGGGCGTCGACCTGCTGATGGAGATCCTGCCCTGGCTGATGACGCAGGACGTGCAGCTTGTCATCCTCGGGAGCGGGAGCGCTGCGCTTGAGCAGCAGATGCGCGAAATGGAGTGGAACCACCGGGACAAAGCGCGCGGTTGGGTCGGCTACAACGAGGGCCTCGCGCACCGGATGGAGGCGGGGGCTGACCTGTTCCTGATGCCCTCGCGGTTCGAACCCTGCGGCTTGAACCAGATCTATTCGCTGCGCTATGGGACCGTACCGGTCGTCCATGCCACCGGCGGGCTCGCCGACACGGTCGAGACGCTGGACCCCTCGCGCGATCGAGGAACGGGCTGGGCTTTTCGGAGCTTCAGCGCCGGCGCGTTCATGGACGCGATGGGATGGGCGCTCCTGACCTGGTGGCGGTTTCCGGACGAGTGGCGGGCGATGCAGCGACGGGGGATGACGCAGGACTGGACGTGGACGCGGAGCGCGCGCGCGTATGAGCGGGTGTACGCGGAGGTTTTGGGGCTCCGCGGGTGACCCGCCTCTCCCGGGGCGAGGTCAAGGCGCTCGGCGACGCGATCGACCGCGACCCCGCGCTTCGTGAAGCGTGGGCGGCGAGGGCGGTGGCCGCAGGGGCCGAAGTGGGCGAGGACATGCCTGGCAAGCGGATCGTGCGCCTGGCGCTGGCGCGCGCCGACGAGGCGCAGGTGCGGACGAACCCGATCGCCCGCGACGAAGCCTTCACGTGTACGCACTGCCGCCGCGACGTCCCGGTCGGCGGCCGTCGCCCGCGCGATCATTGCCCGTGGTGCCTGCATTCCGTGCACGTGGACGTTGTGCCGGGGGACCGGGCGGCGGGCTGCGGCGGGCTGTTGGTGCCTGTGGCGGTCGTGACCGTAGATGGTCGGTTTGACCTCGTCTATCGCTGCGCGCGGTGCGGAGCGGAGCGGCGGAACCGCGTCCTCGACGATCTCGCGGTGCCCGATGACGCCGGAGCGGTGAGACGTGTAGCGGCGGGCTAGTTCCCGTGACTCCCAAGGATCGCCGCGACGAATCCGAAACAGCTCATCATCGAGACGACCATCCCGACGATCAGGAGGGGGATGCACCCCTGCGCCTGTGCGCGCGTGCGCTGGACGTTCTGCATCGCGTTGACGGCCACGTTGCCGTCGCCGCGCGCGATCGGGTCGGACTCGATGCCGTCGCGGTCGAAGATGATGGCCTGCGGGATCAGCACGGTCGAGCGCGGGGTCACCCCCTCGACGCGCTTCACCGCCGTGCCGACGGACATCACCTCGATCAAGCCCGGGGAGAGCTCCCGAATTGACAGGCGATTGCCAATGACCTGCTCCGCGCCGAAGCGTTCGGCCTCCTGACGGATCAGGTCCACGCAGTTCTCGCGCGCGCTGTAGATCAGGCTGGTCAATTCCGGCAGTTCGCCGCGGGACATTCCCTGGAACATCGTGCCGATGCCGCCGACGATGCCGAGCGAGTAGACGCTGGTCGCCATGCAGAGCTGGACGGGTGCGAGGCCCATCGCCGCGAGGTTCCAGAGCTCCTCGCCCGTCAATTCGCTGGTGCGGACGTCGTCCGGCTCGACCGGACCGCTGGAGAACGCCGGGTGGTGGCTCGCCGTCCCCGTCATCAGCAGCTCTACCGCGCCCGGCCCGTACGGGAGGATGCGGATCTTGACGTCCACGACGGCGTTCGCGCCCAGCTTCGACGCCTCCTTTCGCAGGCGCGCCAACGCCAGATGACGCACGCGGTTGTACATCGCGCTGAACTCCTTCACCTCGCCGCGCCCCATCGTTCGCAGCGAGCCGACGAGGCCCTGCCCGACTCCCAGCGCGTAGGCCACGTTCCCCATCGAGAAGCGGATCGGCCGATAGCCGGCGTCCATGTGGCAATAAAGCTCCATGCCGCTCGACGCGGTCGAGAAGAACGGCTGGGACGGGTCTGGCGTCCCGTGGATCGCGGTGCCCTGCGAGAGGAATTCCTGGTAGCCCGAGAGCGTCCGAAGCTCGCTGGAGACGGCGGTAACGCCACTTGCGCCGTGCTTTTTTGCCTCCTTCTCCATTCGCTCGATCGCCGCGTGACGCCCTTCGGAGATCAGCGACGTGACGTTCTCGACCTCCCCGCCCGTCAGGTTCCGGCCGAACGCGCCCAGTCCGCCCAGCACGCCTAGCGAACAAACACTGTTTCCAACAACGATCTCACCGGGTTGAAAGCCTTTCTGGTTGAGGCAGTAGGCCTCGTTGCCGGACATCGCGGAGACGATCATGCGGACCTCGGTTGACCGGCCCGGCTTAGCACATGTTGATACCCGGATCCCCGATGAAACCCGAAAATCTGGACGAGGAGTGGCTGCTCAACGCGGTCGCCAACTACGTCGCGCGGTACGCGGCGCCGCGGGCGACGGTGCTTCGCGTGATGCGAGCGAAAATTCGTCGCGCGGTCGGGCGAGGCGCGGTGGTCGCCGCTGACATCGACGCGCAGCTCGCGGCCGTCATCGAGAAGCACGTCGCGCTCGGAACGATCGACGATGCCGGTTGGGCGCTGCACAAGGCGCGCGGCCTCACGCGGCGCGGGGTCCCCGGCTCGGTCGTCCGGCAACGGCTACGCGAGCGCGGGATCGGGGACGCGGCGCCAGCGATGGCCGCGGTCGCTGAGGAGATCGCGGGCCCTGAGGTGGAGGGCGAGGAACAGCCCGCCACCGACCTCGTCGCCGGCTGCGCGTGGGCGCGTCGCAAGCGGGTCGGCCCGTTCGCACGGGAGGAGGCCGCCGATCCTCGGGCCGCCCAGCAGAAGGCGCTCGGGGCGATGGCACGTTCCGGCTACTCTTTTGACGTCGCCAAGCGGGTGCTGGCGATGGACCGCGAAGCCGCTGAGGCGCTCCTACTTCGGCTCGGCTGACTCCCCCATGTACGAAAACTGACGACGTCACTTTTCGTACGTAGCAAAAGTGACGTCGTCGGTTTTGATAGGTCGGGGCGCTCGGCCGCGGGCGGCTACTGGGCGGCTTCCTTGAAATGAAACCGGATGAGGAAGTGACCGGCGATGGCGCTGCCGTTGGCGATCATCGGCGAAAATCGCCACTTCATCGCAGCTTCCTTCGCAGGAGCCGCGAAGATGTCGTCGCAGCCGGTCACCGCGGCCTCGCTGGGACGGCCGTGGTCGTCGACGGCCAGGTGGACGACGCAGGTGGCCCCGGTGATGTGCTGTGCGCGCGCGGCGGACGGGAACTCCGGGCTGACCTGGTTTCGGATGCGGAGCGCGTCGCCGGGCTCCTGGTCGAGGCTGGGTGGGCCGCCACCCCCGGTCCCGGAGCCTGGCCCGATGCCGGTACCGGGGCCATCGCCAGGACCGCCGGGCCCGCCGGTTCCGCTCGGGCCGCCGTCGTCGGCGACGAGCGGGGCATCGGGCATCAGCGCGGATGTTGGGAGGAGGGAGGGGACGGCGAGCGGCTGCGTCGGGAGCGCGGGCGCGGGGGTGAGCGCCAGCACGGCGTTGTGGTGCGTCTGGACGCGGGGGCCTCCGCGGGCAGGCGCAGGGGGCGCGAGCATCGCGCTGACACGAACCTCCGGAGGAAACTGCAGCTTTGTCTCGGGCGGTGCTTCGGCAGGTGGTGCTTCTCGGATGGAACCGAGCGCGCTGGCGATCCCGCCGGTGAGGCAGAACGTGAGGAACAGCGCGGCGGGACGGCGACGACGGTCGGGGACGGAGAGGGCGGGTGCAAACATGGGTGGCCTCTGGTGGTGAGACGCCCAGTCAAGCCGGTTGGTTGCCGGCTTCTGTCACCGGCATGTCCACAGCACGTCGGCGCGACGTCGTCGAACGGCGCATGGCGATCACGGGCCCCGGTTAGTCAGCCGGGTGCTGCTGCTCCTCCTGACCGCCTGCCCCGCCGCCGACCTCGGCATCGAGCTGCCGCCCGAGGGCGCTGAGTCCATCTCCGCCGAGGACCTGCGCCGCGACACCGAGATGATGCTCAAGGACGGCGCCGCTGGCTGGGAATCGAGGATGGAGGCGATGCATGCCGTGCGCGAGCGCCCCCTCGCCTCGACCGATACGCGGCTGTGCATGCGCCAGGGCACGGGCCCGGCGACCCCGTTGTGGGCCCCCCTCGACCTCGTCGACGGCAAGGTGCCGCTCGGAGAGGCGGTCGACGCGGCGGCCCTGATCAGCCTCGCGAAAGCCTGGGACACCCTCGCTGAGAAGCCTGGGGCGCGGATCTCCTGCCTCGGCGCCGGGGACGGCACGCGCATCGACTCCTTCTCCCCGGACGCGACCGCCATGCAGTCGCTTGACTTTCGCGTCCTCGCGACCCACCTGCGCAAGCGCTGAGGACCCGCTCGCGGGCAGTGTAGCTGTCCGCGGCGCGGTCAGATGTGCGCGGACTTCCCGAGCGCGACCGCGACGGCCTCGTACATCATCTCGCCGAGCGTGGGGTGGGCGTGGACGGTGTGGAGGAAGTGCTCTGCCGTCACCTCCGCGCCGCGTGCCATCACGAAATTCGCAAGGAGCTCGCTTGCTTCGTGCCCGATGATGTGCGCGCCGAGGATCTCGCCGTACTGCTTGCCGATCAGCACCTTCACAAAGCCGGTGCTGGCGCCGATGCCCCGCGCCTTGCCGTTGGCTGAGTACGGGAACTTGCCGACGAGGTAGTCCACGTTGACCCTTTTGCCCTCCGCCTTCAGCTTTTCCTCGGTCACGCCGACGCTGGCGATCTGCGGATTGCAGTAGGTTGCAGCGGGCATGTTGCCATAGTCGACGTCCGGGCTGTGCAGGCCCTTGATGCGGTCGACGCAGACATGCGCCTCCATGTACGCCGTGTGCGCGAGCGCGGGGGGGCCCGACGCGTCGCCGATGACGTAGATGCCAGGGACGTTCGTACGGAAGCTCGAATCATGGGCGATCCAGTTCCCTTTCTGCAAAGTCACGCCGAGAGCCTCCAGCCCGAAGCCCTCGACGTTCGGCACGACGCCCAGCGCGAGGAGGCAGTGCGAGCCGCGCAGGACCGTGCCGTCCTTCAGCGTGACGAGGACGCCCTCTTTGTCGCCATTCTCGGCGTTCGCCGGCTCCTTCGCGACGGACGTGCAGAGCGCGTTCGTCCGAACGTCCATCCCCATCTTCCGGAAGCTCTGCTCGAGCGCCGCGGACACCTCCGCATCTTCGAGCGGGGTCAGTCGGTCGGCGCCCTCGACCAGCGTCACCTTCGTTCCAAAGCACTGGTAGAAGTAAGCGAATTCGCATCCAATCGCGCCGGAGCCGAGGATGATGACGTGCTCGGGCTGCGCCGGGCTTGCGATGGCCTCCCGATAGGTGACCACGCGTTCCCCGTCGACGGCCATGCCGGGGAACACCTTCGCGCGGGCGCCCGTCGCGACGAGGATGTGTTTTGCCCGGATCGTCTGTTCGCCGGCCTCGCTGGTCACAGCGACCGCGCCCGCGCTGTCGCTGCGAGGAGCGGAGGTGATGCGGGCGACGCCTTTCACCTGCTTGACCGCGTACTTCTTGAAGAGGAACTGGACGCCCCGCTCCGACTGGTCGGCGATCTTGCGGGAGCGCGCGATGACCTTTGCGTAGTCGTGGCGCGGGTTGTCCGCCGCCAGGCCGAAGGTCTCCAGCTCGTTCTTCAAGAACCAGTAGTTCTCCGCGGACTTCAGCAGCGCCTTGGACGGGATGCAGCCCCAGTTCAGGCAGACGCCCCCCAGTCGCTCCTTCTCTACGCACACCGTCGAAAAGCCAAGCTGCGCCGCCCGGATCGCCGCGACATAGCCGCCCGGCCCGGAGCCGATCACCACGACGTCGACATTCAAATCGCCTGCCATCACAGCACCATCAGCGCAGGACATTCGATGAATCGGCGTACCGCCTGCAGAAAGCGCGCGCCCAACGCGCCGTCCACCACGCGATGGTCGCACGTCAGGGTCGCCTTCATGCGCCAGCCGACCGCGAGCTGCCCGTTCTTCACGACTGGCACCTGCAGCACGCTCCCGACCGCGAGGATCGCGGCCTCCGGCGGATTGAGGATCGCGGTGAAGTTTTCGATGTCAAACATCCCCAGGTTGGAGATGGTGAAGCTCCCACCCGTGTACTCATCGGGCTGCAGCTTCCCCTCCTTCGCCCGTCCGGACATCGCCCGGACCTCCGCCGCGATCTTGCTCACCGTCTTCCCGTCGGCCCCGCGCACCACCGGAGTGATCAGCCCCTCCGGCAGCGCGACCGCCACGCCCACGTCGATGCTGCCTCGCTCGACGATGGTCTCGCCCGTCCAGGCGGCGTTGACTTCAGGCACCTCGCGCAGCCCCCGCGCAACGGCCAGCAGCACGATGTCGTTGTAGCTGATCTTCACGCCAGCACCGGTCGCGGCCAGCTTGAGCTGCACCATGGCGTCCGCATCGAACGTGACGGTGAGGTAGAACACGGGCACTTGCTGGTGCGCCTCGGTGAGCCGCCGGGCGATGGTCTTGCGCATCTGGGTCACGCGCCTGGGCCGATCGGCGCGTGGTGCCGCGTTTGCGCCGGGCCCAGCGTCCGCCGCACGGTCGACGTCCTCGCGTACGATGCGGCCGTCCGGGCCGGTGCCCTTCACGCGGTCCAGGTTCACGCCGCGGTCGGCGGCCACGGCGCGGGCGAGCGGGCTTGCGGCGGCTCGGCGTGCTGTCGCGGGAACGTAGACCCCGCGCGGTTCCATGATGCCTTCGGGGATCGCGCGGCCGGCCCAGGTGAGCGCGGGGGTTCGACCCGGCGTTTGCGGTCGGGCCTCCGGCTGTGCGACGGGCGGTGCAGTCGGGGCGGCCGGCGCCGCGGCCTCAACCGCCGCGGGGCCCGGCGACGGCGTCGGCGCGGGGACCAGCGGCGGGGTGGCCGGGGACGTTGCAGCCGGGGTTGCCGACGGTGCGGCGGTCGCCAGCGTCGCATATTCCGCCAGCAAGGCGCTGATGTCGTCGGTCGCGGTCTTTCCGATGATCGCGATCGGTCGACCGGGCGGGATCTCGTCGCCCTCCTTCGCGAGCTGTTTCAGCAGCACCCCCTTGTCGAAATACTCGATGTCCATCGTGGCTTTATCGGTTTCGACGGCCGCGATCACGGACTGCGGCTTGAGCTCGCCGCCCTCCGGCACGGTCCATCGCGCGAGCACGCCAACGGTCATCGTCGGCGTCGCCTGCGGCATCAGTAGGAATTCAGCCATGCGTTCTCCGTGGGTTCAGCCGGATCAAAGCCGGGAGCGGCCGAGGACGCGGCGCGCGGCGTCGGCGATGCGCTCGGGGGTGATGATGACCTGCCGTTCGAGCACCGTGGCGTACGGCATCGGAACGTCCCGGTTGGTGACACGCAGCACCGGCGCATCGAGCAGGTCAAAGCAGGATTCCTGGATGCGCGCGGCGATCTCGGCGCCGACGCCCGCGAACGCGAAGCCCTCCTGCACCACCACCACGCGGTGTGTACGCGCGACGGCTTCGAAGATCGCGTCGTGGTCGAGCGGCCTCAGGCTGCGGAGGTCCAGCACCGCCGCGGAGATGCCCTCTGCCGCGAGCGCATCGGCCGCCTTGAGGCAGTTGCCGACCTGCTTGCCCCAGGAGATCAGCACGAGATCGGTTCCAGGGCGCTTCTCGTCGGCCTTGCCGATGGGAATCGTGTACTCGCCTTCGGGCACCTCGCCCTTCACCGCGTACATCATCTCGCTCTCAAGGAAGATCACGGGGTTGTCGTCCCGGATCGCGGATTTCAGGAGGCCTTTGGCGTCAAAGGGCGTGCTTGGCGCCACGACCTTGAGGCCAGGAAAATGGGCGTAGATGCTCTCTACCGAGGTGGAGTGCTGAGACGCGAGGTTCTCCGCCGCACCGTTCGGGCCGCGGAACACGATGGGGACCTTGTATTGGCCCGCCGACATCTGGTAGATGCGGGCCGCGGAATTGATGACCTGGTCGTAGGCGACGAGGCTGAAGTTGAAGGTCATGAATTCGATGATCGGCCGCATGCCGGCCATCGCCGCGCCGACGCCAAGCCCCGCAAAACCGTTCTCGGCGATCGGCGTGTCCACGATCCGCTCGGGACCGAACTCCTCGAGCATGCCCTGGCTCACCTTGTAGGCGCCATCGTAGTAGGCGACCTCCTCGCCCATGAGGAAGACGGTCGGATCGCGGCGCATTTCTTCCGACATCGCTTGTCGGATCGCCTCGCGCATCTGCATCATCGGCATCGCTTGACCTCGGGGGGCGGGTATCTATCAAGAATCGGCGCATCCGCTGTCGGTTACATGCGGCCTCCATCTGGAGTTGCCCGTGTCCCAAGGCCGATTCGTCTGGTACGACCTCATGACCACCGATCCCGTCACGTCCGAGCGGTTCTACAAGGCGCTGTTCGGCTGGGAGGTCGTCGCGCACGGGCCGGCCTACCGCATGATCAGCGCCGGCGGCAACGGGATGGGTGGCGTCATCACAATGGCCGCTGCGGACGGCGTACCGAACCACTGGGTGGCCTACATCACCGTGCCCGACGTGGCCGCGGCCTGCGAGATCGTGAAGGCCGAAGGCGGAAAAGTGATCGTCCCAGCGCGCCCGATCCCGGGCACGGGGGAGTTCGCGGTGTTCCTCGATCCCCACGGCGCTTCCTTCGCGGCCATCCGGCTCGACAACGACGCGCCGATGCCCCCGGCGGCGAAGGGCTCCAACGCGATCTCCTGGGCAGAGCTGCACTCGCCCGATCCCGCCGCCTCGCTCCGGTTCTACGGCGCCGTGTTCGGCTGGACCAGTCAGGGCTGGGACATGGGCGGCGGACAGATGTACTACATGGTGGGCGACTCGCACAACGGCGGCATCATGCAGCTCTCCGGCTCGGCGCCCCCGCACTGGATCCTCTACGCGAGCGTTGTCGACGCGGCCGCGACCCTCGCGTCCGCGGTCGCGCTCGGGGGCACACGCCTTCACGGGCCAGCCGAGATGCCAGGCGTCGGAACGTTCGCCGTACTCCGCGATCCTGCTGGGGCGGCCATCGCGGTGATGCAAAGCAAGCCTCGCGAGTAAGCCCGCCGTTGGTCTGGGGCTCGCCGTGAACCCGCGTGCGAAGGGGGTTACCCTGCGGCAATGGCCAACATCGAGCTGATCCCCTACAAGAACCCCTCCGCCTACCGCCGCATCGCCGCCGTTGCGTGGAACCCGCCGAACGATCCGCACGTGTACGGGTCGATGGAGATCCGGTCGGAAGCGCTTGAGGCGTGGATCCAGAAGAAGCGGACCGAGACCGGGGAGAAGATCACGCTGACGCACGCCGTCGGGCGGGCGATCGCCATGGTGATCGCCAAGCACCGCGACCTGAACGCGCTGGTGCGCTTCGGCGACCTGCAGCAGCGCAAGGACGTTGACGTCTTTGTGCAGGTCGTGGTTGAGGACGAAGCCAACATCGGCCGCGCCGACCTCTCCGGCGTGAAGTTCAAGAACGCGGACAAGCTCGACGTCGCCGCCATGTGTCGCATCCTCAAGGAGCGCGCCGGCAAGATCCGCGCAGGCCAGGACGAGGAGTTCAACAACACCAAGTCCTCGCTGTCGTCGATGCCCGGATTGATCCTCCGGCCCCTGCTGAAGTTCCTCGATTTCCTGCAATACACCCTCAACGTGAACCCGAAGTTTCTGGGCACGCCGGGCGATCCCTTCGGCTCCGCCATGGTGACCAACGTCGGCGTTTTCGGTCTGACGATCGGCTACGCCCCGTTCTTCCCGCTCGCGCGTTGCCCGATCATCCTGACGCTCGGGTGCGTCGAGGATCGCGCCGTGGTCGACAACGGCGCCATCGTGCCCGGCCGCGTGCTCTACCTGAACGGCACGTTCGACCACCGGGTGGTGGACGGCTACCACGCCGGGATCATCGCCAAGGAGATGCGGGCGTTGCTCGCGCATCCGGAGCGGCTCGACGAGGTGGTTTGACCGGACCAGGTCACTGCAGGAGGGCCGGGTCCGTCAGCAGCAGCGCGGCAGCGTAGACCTGCGCGACGTACCCGTTGAGGAGCTTCGCGTTGGCCAACGCGAGCGCATCCCGTGTTCCGCCGTCGCGGATCGCCACTTCGACCGCCTGCTCGCCCTGGTTGTACGCGGCAAGAGCGAGCGGCCAGCTTCCGAAGCGATCGTAGTCTGCGCTTAGCAGGCGCAGCGCGGCACCGGTCTCCAACGCCTTGTCGTTCCGGTCGTCCCGGCCGCCGTCGACCACCAGACCCCAGGCCCTGGCGGTCGGCGCGATGAACATCCAGTAGCCGGCACCCCGACTGCTGACGGGCACGCTGTCCGGCAGTTCGCTCTCGGCCCGGTTCCGCCAGCCCGATTCCACAAAGGGCACGGCGGCGAGCTCCCGGGGCAGTCCGGCGAGGGCGAGCTGCGCTTCCACCCAGGGCAGCTCCTCGGTCGCGCGGTCCCCTGCGGCCATCGCCCACGCACGCCCGTTCCGGGTGGCAACGAGGTGGGTCAGTGCCTCGCGGACCGCAGCGCAGCGGGCGCCGGGAAACCCGTCGAGCGCGAGCCGGTCCGCGGCCGCCGCGGTCCGCGCTGGATCCGGAGCGCGGTCGACGATGACCCCGCTGCCGGCCCACCCCGCGACGGGGGCGACGCCGAGCGCAAGCAGGACGATGGCGGCGGTCTGCAGAGGACGGGGGCGGGGAGGGGAAAACAGCATGGAGATTCTCCGGGGCAGGAAGGCCGCCATCCCGGCGGCGAGGGGGGACCAGTGAAGTCGACCGTGAGGGCGCCCGGCGACGGTGGCGAGCGCTCGCGCGTAGGCCAGCGCCGGCTCTCCCCGGGACAGGAGGGCTTGATCCACGGCGATCTCCTCCGCGCGTGCCATTGGCGACCGCAGCAGGAGCGCTGCTGGCGCGGCGAACCCGACCGCCCAGAGCAGCCAGGCCACGAGGGGATCCCTGTGCCTGTGGTGCTGCGCCTCGTGTCGGAACGCGACGAGGGCCAGCGCGGCGTCGAACGCCGTGTCTGGATCAAGAACGATGACGGGCCGGAGCAGCCACACCGCAAAGGGCGCCGTTGCACGCGGGGCGATCCACACCTCGACGCCCCGGATCCGGTGTAGCGGCTCGGCGTCGCGAAGCAACGTCCGTAACCCGAGGGCGGACCAGACCGCCGGTACGACGCCGACCAGAAGCAACAGCGCCGGAACGACGGGCGCCGGGACGGGCACCTCCGCGCCCTCGGCGACGCCGACGCCGATCAGCGGCGTTCCCCCCGCCATCGCAGGCGCATACACCTGCGCCGCCGGGGTGTAGTTCGGGGCGCTGGTCGGCCAGAGCGCTCCAACGACTGCCAGCGGGAGTGCGAGGAGCAAGCATCGGATGGGCCCGACGGCGCTCGCCGGCGCGACCCGTAAGCTGGCCCACCCGGCCACGAGTACTACGAAAGCGGCGGCCTGAAGGCCGAACCAGAGCGTGATCATTCCGCACCCTCCCCGCCGCGTTCCCGGAGCAGGTGGCGAAGCATGGTCAGCTCATAGTCGGTGAGCCCCTCGCCCTCCACGAGCCTGCGGACGAGCGCGGTGGCATCGCCCGAAAACACCCGCAGGACCACGTCCCGCAGCGCCGTGCCCTCGTACTCCGGCCGGCCCACCACGGGCGCGTAGTAGAGCTTCCGACCCTCGCGTTGGGTGGTCGCGAAGCCCTTGTTTTCGAGGATCTTCAGGAGCGTGGCGATCGTGGTGTAGGCACGGCCGGGGAGACGGTCGACGACGTCCTGCACGGTGAGCGCCTCACCCGCCGCCCACAGCGCGTGCATCAGCTCAAGTTCGGCGGCGGTGAGGAGGCGAGGGTCGGGCACGAAGGCAGTCTACTAAGTCGTTCGTAGTCGCGCAACTAAATTCTTCGTAGAACGTTCGGGGGGCCAATCCGTGCGCTCGGCAAACATGGCGTCTGTATCCACCTGAAATCGCGTGGATGGCTGGTCGGATTGGCCCCCCGCGCGGCGTTCCCCGCACGTTCGGTGCCGGCTGCCGTACTCGGCGGCTGGCGGCGAACGTGGCCTTGGAACGCCGA
>CAIMSU010000324.1 GCA_903844155.1 uncultured Pseudomonadota bacterium
CCGTCGTCTACCTGTCCGAAGCTGCCCCACGAAGACCGTTGGAAAGCCGTGTGCGGGAAAACCGCAAGCACGGTTTGAATGGGGGCTTTTTGAAACAAGCCGGCAAAACGCCGGTATTGCGCTAAGAGTCTACCTATGCGATTTGGCGTGGTCCGCGAGTTGACTCCCCAGGAACGGCGGGTGCCGGTCACGCCCGATGGGGCCCGGGCGCTGGTTTCGGCCGGCCACGAGGTCCACATCGAGTCGGGCGCGGGTGCCGGCTCCGGGTTCACGGACACCGAATATGTGGCGTCGGGCGCCCAGATCCAGTATCGCGCGCAGGAGGTGGCGGCGGCGAGCGACACGCTGGTGAAGGTACACGCACCCACCGGCACGGAGGAGGAGCTGGTTCGCAGCGGGACGACGCTCATCGGGTTTCTGCACCTTGCGTCGGCGAGCGCGGCCTGGCATCGACGGTATGGGGATCAGCGGGTGACGACGTTCTCGCTGGAGCTGGTGCGCGAGGGTGCGGATGAGTACCCGATCATCGAGCCGCTCTCGGCGCTCGGCGGGCGCGTGGCGATTGCACTCGCGGCGTATCACCTCACGATTCCGGGTGGCGGGCCGGGCGTTCTGCTCGGCGGGTGCAGCGGCGTGCCGCCGGCGATGGTGCTGGTGATCGGCGGCGGGATGGCCGGACAGGCGGCGGCGATGGAGGCAGCGGCGCTCGGCGCACAGGTGGTGGTCCTGGATCGGGATCCCCGGCGTCTGGCGCGGCTTGAACGCACGGTCGGGCGAGTTGCGGTCACGGCCACGGCGAGCGAATACCACCTCGCGCGCTACGTCGAGCAGGCCGATGTCGTCATCGGCGCCGTGGGCGTGCGGGGGGAGCCGGCGCCGAAGGTCCTGCGGCGGCAGCACATCCGGCTGATGCGCGAGGGCAGCCTGTTCATCGACATGGCGATTGATGAGGGCGGATGCGCCGAAACGAGCCGACCGACCACACCGGAGGAGCCGGTCTACGAGGCCGAGGGCGTGCGCCACATCTGCATCCCGAACCTGCCGAGCGAGGTGGCCAAGACGGCGTCCAAGGTGCTTGGGGCGAGCCTGCTCCCGTACCTTCTGCTGCTTGCGGAGGGCGTGCGACCGGCGCTCGCGCACTCGGACGCGCTACGGCATGCCTGCGGGTTTCTGGGGGGCCAGCTCGTGAGCCGGTCGCTGCGCCGGTTCGTCGCTGCGCCGTTTGTGGAGCTTGCATCTCTTGTTCCGCGGGCGGAGGACGCCGAATGATCGAGTCCTGGGGCGGGTGCACGCCCGTGATCCCCGCGAGCGCGTGGGTGCACCCGAGCGCGGTCGTCATCGGCGACGTGGTGCTCGGCGAGCGCGTGAGCGTGTGGCCGGGTGTCGTGCTTCGCGGCGATCAAGGAGCCATTGTCGTTGGCGACGAGACCAACCTGCAGGACGGGACCATCGCGCACGCCACGGGCGGCGTGTCGACGGTGCGGATCGGCGCGCGCTGCACGGTCGGGCACCGCGTCATCCTGCACGGCTGCGTGGTCGGGGATGACTGCCTTGTGGGGATGGGCAGCATCGTGCTGGACAATGCGGCGATCGGGTCGTGGAGCGTGGTTGGAGCGGGGGCGCTCGTGCCGGTCGGCATGGCCGCGGGGATGGGCGTGCTGCTGCTGGGCATGCCTGCGCGCGTGGTCCGCGCCGTGACCGACAAGGACCGCGAGCGCATTGCGACCGGGCATCGTGCCTACCTGGAGTTGCTGGCGACGAGAGCGCCGGTTTGAGCCTCGCAGCGCGCGATCGGGCGACCGGGATGTACGAAAACCGACGACGTCACTTTTCGCATGTGCGAAAAGTGACGTCGTCGGTTTTGGTATGTGGGCGCTGAGAGGCAGGGCGTGCCGGTGTGGTCCTGCGCGTTGCCGAGCCCGGCGCTGCCCACCGAGCGCGTGCGGCGGGTGATCGACGGGATCTGGGCGACGATGCTGGCGAACCCACGACACGCAGGGCCGAGGATGGCGGAGGGGTTGCGGGCGGCGCGCACGCTCGGGAGCAAGGAGCGGCCCGTCGCGGGCGACGTGTTGTCCGGGTTGATGCGGCATCATCGGGCGCTGCTGCGGATCGCGGAGGCGCCGGAGCTGGCGGACGCGCGAGCCCGTCTGGACTGGTGTGCGGACCCGGTGCTGCGCGCCTGGTACCTGCTGTGCGAGGTCGGGGTTCCAGGGCTCCCGGACCCCGCGGATCCCGTCGACGCCTACGCGATCGCGGTGTCGATGCCGGTGGACATCGCGCGGGAGTGGTGGGAGCGGCTGGGTCCGGAGCGGGCGGTCGCCCACGCGCGCACGATCGCTGGGCGCGCGCCGATGACGCTGCGGGTGCTGCGCGAGGGCTTCACGCTCTCGGTGCCGTTTCGGCGCGTGGGGGAGCGGGCGCTGGTGCTGGAAGGGCGGTTGAATTTGGACATTGAGCCGGCATTTGTCGAGGGGCATGTCGAGGTGCAGGACCTCGGCAGCCAGGGAATCGTGGATGCGGCCTGGGCGGGTCTGGGTCCCGGGGCGCGGGTGCTCGACATGTGCGCGGGTGCCGGGGGCAAGTCGCTCTCGCTGGCCGCGCTGGGGGCGACGGTGCAGGCCTGGGATGTGCGTCAGGACGCGCTTCGTGCGCTCGCGGAGCGCGCCCGTCGTGCCGGCCTGCCGATCCGAATCGCCCCGCCGGAGGGCTCCTACGATCTCGTGCTCGTCGACGCGCCCTGCTCGGGGACGGGGGTGCTGCGCCGCCACCCCGAGAACCGCTGGCGGATGGAATTCCCGATGGAGATCCAGCGTGATCTGCTCGGGCGGGCTGCTCGGATGGCGCCCGCGGTCGTCTACGCGACGTGCTCGTTGCTGCAGCGCGAGAACGACGCGCTGGTCCGATCGGTCGCCGAGCCCGTGGCGGAGCGGACGATCTGGCCCGAGGACGGCGGGGCGGAGGGGTTCTACTGGGCTCGGGTTGGGTCTGGAGTCGCCGGCCGTGGTACCGTGCGCGGGTGAGGGTTTCATGCCTGTTTCCACGCGATCGTCCGGCTTCGTTCTCCTGCTCGCCGCTGTCGGCACGGTCGGCTGCTCGGAGAACAACCTCAAGAGCACGAAGGACACCACGGGCACGTTTGTGGAGGGCGCCGCGCCGCAGATCGCTGTCGACCCGCCGGCCATCGATTTTGGCGACCTGACCGTTGGGTCGTCGTCCGACCCGGCGACCGTCACGGTCACCAACGTCGGCACGGGCCTCCTCACACTCGGCGACGTGCACCTCGCCGATGCGACCGCGCCCTACACCATCACGACACCCGGCAGCAACCTGCTCGATCCAGGGGCTTCCACCAGCTTTCTCGTCACCTTCACGCCCTCTGCAGCCGGCACCATCGCGGGCGAGGTGGACGTCGAGAGCAACGACCCCGCCGTCCCCGTCGTCCCCGTCGCGCTCAGCGGCGCGGGCGACGCGCCCGACGTCGTCATCGACCCTGCCAGCTATGACTTCGGCACCCTCGACTACGCCGCCACCGCCTCGCTCACCCTGACCATCAGCAACGACGGCAACGCCGATCTCGCGGTCTCCGACATCACCTACACTTCTGTCGACGGGGTCCCGCAGGAGCTGACGATGCGGCCGTCTACCGCGCCGCTCACCCTCGCGCCGGGCGCCTCAACCACCGTCACCGTCGACTACGCGCCGACCGACGCCGTCGCCGACGAGGGCTACGTCACGGTCTACTCCAACGACCCGGACACGCCCGAGGCCGTGGGGACGCAGATCGGGAACGGACGGGTGTTCGAGGGCTTTTCGACCGGCTGGTACATCGTCGACGACACGACGAACTACGAGACGACGTCGAACCCCAGCTACAGCATCACGTACTACGGCGACCCTGGAGGCTACTGGTACGAGCCCTCCGGCGCGCACGGCCTCATCGGAAGCACCGATCCGACGACGGATTTTGCCACCATGCACGACTACGTCCTCGCGCGCGCCGCTGCCCCCACGCCAGTCTCCACACCGCTGACATTCAACTCGACGAGCACAGTCCCCGCCTTCACCTACGCTTCCTACAGCTACATCCTCTGTGATTTCTGGATCGACGCGAGCGACGACCCGTCGCTCTACGAGGTGCGCGCTGGCTCCGTCGACGATGGAGCGCAGGTGATGGTGAACGGCCAGATCATGACGAATTGGTACCTCGGAGCGGCCGGATCCGTGAACATCGGGCCTGCGATCATGCCGGGCGCGGTGAATTCGCTGATCGTCATCCTGATGGACAACTCGGCATCGCAGAAGTACCTGACGGACCTTGGTTTCTACCGGGACGGGGTGTTCGTTAGCGGGTGAGTCAGCGCGCCGAGATCGTCCAGGCCGCCGTCTTGACCTCGACCGTAACGCCCGGGCCGTAGCGCACGGTGGAGAACACGCCGAGAAAGCAGGTTTCAAGGCTCTTGTCGTGCAAGGTGTCGCTCACCACGTGGGCCTTTTCGGGCACGCCCTTCACGATGAGCCAGTCGAGCGCCAGGGTGCCGCCAGCGTCGTGACCAGCGGGCCGCTGGTCCGCACAGTCCTGCAGCGCCTCCGTCCGCCCGAGGATGATGGCGCGCAGCGGCAATTCGTCGAGCGTCGGGCCCTGGAACACCACCGGCACGGGCGTCAGTTGGCCCTTCGCGGGCGCGGGCGGTGCGGCTCCAGCTTTCGCGGCGTCGTTCGCCTCGTCTTGCGCGACCTTGTCCTCGGCCTTGAGCATCATCTGCTCCATGGTCAGCGGCTTGGCGTCGATTGGCACGGTGCCCTTGTCGCCCGTCGGCCGCGCGTCGGACCCGGTCTGGTCGGCCGCAGCGGACGCCGCCTGGGCCTTCTTCATCATCTCTTCCATCGTCATCGGCTTGGGCGCTGAGCCTGCGCCGCTTCCATCGGCCGCGGCCGGGCTGTCCGTCGACGGCGCGCTCGTCGCCACGGCCTTCCCGTTCCACGGAAATTCGACCCAGAGATCGCCGCCATCCCGCCAGTGCAGCGGCGCGAGCGAGAGGCTCGGCACGTACATCAAGACCACCAGCGCCCCGCAGATGATGCCCAGCGTCGGCATGATCGCGCGCGCGACCTCCGCGAACGGCTGACGGAAGACGGCTGCCGCGACAAAAAGGTTCGTGGCGACCGGCGGGGCGAGGTACCCGATCTCCATGTTGACGACGAAGACGATCCCGAAATGAATCGGGTCAATGCCGTAATGCTGGATGGCGACGGGCGCGAGGATGGGCGCGAACACGAGCGTCGCCGAGATGCTGTCCATCAGCGCGCCGAGGACGATGAGGATGACGTTCACGAGCAGCATGAACTGCCACGCCGAGAGGTTGGCACCCTCGACCCACGCGCGGATGACGCCCGGCGCATCGATCTCCGCGAGGAAATCGTTCAGCCCGAAGGCGAGGATGATGATGAGGATCAACGAGCCGATCAGCGTGGTCGCCTCGACGAGCAGCGCGGGGATCTGTCGCCACGGGACGTCGCCGTGGATGCCGCAGGCGATCAGGACGGCGGCCGCGAACGCCATGGCGCCAGCCTCCGTTGGCGTGAACACGCCGCCGTAGATGCCGCCGAGGACGATGAAAGGCAGGGTCAACGCCCACGCTGCGCCCTTGAACGTCTCCCAGAGCCGCTCAGCGCTGAACGGCTCACGGCTGCCCGGGACCGAGAACCCGACCCAGATCGCGTAGATCGCCAGCAGCCCCGCGATGAACAGCGCAGGGACGAGGCCAGCAAAAAACAAGTCCGACGGGTCGACGGCCGCGGAGCCCTGCACGCTGATGGCGTACACGAGCATGGAGATGGCGGGCGGGATCATGCACCCGAGGCTGCCGGCTGAGGCGATGAGGCCGATGGAGAAGCGCTTCGGGTAGCCCGACTCGATCAACGCCGGGAACATGACCGAGCCGACCGCCACCAGCGTGACCGGCGAGGAGCCGGAGATCGCGGCAAACACGATGCACGCGACGATGCTCGCGACCGCGAGCCCGCCCGGCATCCACCCCACGAGCGCCCGCGCCAGATCGGTGAGGCGGCGTGCAATGCCACCTTTTGTCATGATGGTGCCGCCGGCGATGAAGAACGGGATCGACAAGAAGACGTTCTTGTTCGTCAGCCCCTCCATCTTGGTCACGATGCGGTCGAGCTGCAGCAGATCGTCGGTGTGCTCGGTGTAGAGCGTGAAGCACAGCGCTGTTGCAACGCCGACAATGACGAAGAGGCGCGAGCCAAGGAGGATGAGCGCGAGCAGCGCGCCGATGAGGATGAGGGCGTTCATCGGAGCGTGGACTCGGTGGGTGCTGGCGGGAACGTCGACGGCGCGCTGCTTCCGGCGATCCCAAGCTGTTTGAGCGTGTCGTCGCCGCCGATCTCGACCTCCCCGCGCCAGGTTCGGATGCCTTCGAGCTTGAACCGGAAGGCCAGCGCGAGCGTGCCGTACGGGATGGCGAGGGTGGCAAACCACGTTGGGATGCCGGTTCCCGACAGGGTTGCGCCAGCGTGGTCGGTGGCCTGCCACAGCTCGTAGTGCTCCGCCGTCGACCGGACGCCGAGGTAGCAGAGCAGGAGGCAGAACGCCGCGGTGACGAAATGGCCGATCGCGACCATCTTCGGCGCAACGTCCTTCGGCCACAGCTTGGTGCCGACGTCGAGCGCGAGGTGCCGACCATCGTGGGCGGCGAGGGAGGCGCCGACGAGCCCGAGCCAGAGCGTGAGGGCGAGGGCGAACGTCTGCGACCAGACCAGGCCGTTTGGCAGGAGGCGGACGAACGCGAACTGGCCGAGGCCGACGGCGACGCCGATGCCAGCGCCCTTTGCGAGCCCTGCGGGCGATGAATCCCCGCGCGTTCGCAGCGCGAGGACGCCGACGATCGCCGCCACACCGCCGACGAACAGGGGATTGGCGAGGAGCGAGCCCGTTCGCGTCGACACCCGGTAGCAGACGTCGAGGAACACGATCCCGCCCATGCACCCGAGCATGGTGGCGACGACCGCGCGCTCGACCTGGAACAACGCTTCGTCGAAGCGGGAGAGGAGGGCGAGGAGCGCGGTCATCGGGGGGGTTCTACCACGGCCCACCGCGACGTTGTCACGCGCCCGTGGCAAAGTATGGGTTACGCGCGGCCCCGCCGCTCCCGGTCTCCCCGGAAGCGGTGGAATTCTGCCGCTTTGTCCGGAGATCGCATGCTCGTCCCCTCAGCCCTCCTCCTCCTCGCCTCGGCCCCGATCGCCCACGCCGGCGTGCTCATCAACGAGCTGCAGTACGACCCGACGGGCTCGGACGACGGGTACGAGTGGGTGGAGCTGTGCAACAACGGCGCGGACCCGGTCGACCTCTCCGGGTACACGATCCAGGAGGCGACGTCGTCGTGGAGCACCGCGTACACGCTCGGCGCGGGCACGATCGACGCAGGCGGGTACGTAATCATCGGCTACGGCGGCACGACCTGGAGCGGCAGCTTCAGCCCGAACCTGCCGAACGGCGGCTCGCAGACGGACGGCGTCCGGCTCACGGACAGCACCGGCGTCGTCGTCGACACGGTCCTCTACGACTCGCCCAACACCAAGGCGCTCGTGGACGACTCGGGCGTTGCCGGCGTCTCCTTCGCGGCAGACGTCTCCTCCGCGCATTCGCTCGGGCGCTGGCCGGATTGTGCGGACACGAACGCCAGCGGCGTGGACTTTGCGGACTACGCGACGCCGAGCCCCGGCGTTGTGAACGTGGCGATCTCGTCGGGCGACACGGCGTCGTCGGACACCGCCTCGTCGGACACGTCAACCTCGGACAGCGCCTCGTCGGACACGGCCACGTCGGACTCCTCCTCGGACACCGCGACCAGCGATTCCGGCAGCACCGGCACCGACTGCAGCGGGTCGTCGTCGGTGACGATCAACGAGTTCACGCCGGCCACCGGTGGCGAGTGGATCGAGGTCTACAACGCCGGCAGCACCGCGCTCAACGTGGGTGGCTGGGACCTCGCCTATGGCACGTCCAGCTTCAGCAAGTCGACGGCCATCCCCGCCTCCACCATCCTGCCCGCGATGGGCTGGCTGGTGGTCGGCTCAAGCGGCGTGGCCGTCAAGGACGTGGACGCGGGCAGCATGGACCTCGGAAACGCCACGTCCAACGCGGATGCCATCCAGCTCCAGTGCCTCGGTGCGGCGGTCGACACCGTCGTCTACACCAAGGGCACCACCAACCCGGACGGCTGGGTCGATGACACCGGCAGCGCGGCCACCTCCTTCGCGCCCGTCCCCGGCACCGGCCAGACGGTCGGACGCATGAATGACGGCGTCGACACGAACCAATCCGGCGTCGACTTCGTCGTCATGGACACCCCCACGCCGGACGCGACGAACATCAGCAGCGGCGACACCGGCGGCGGCGACACCAGCAGCGGGAGCGCCGACTGCACCGGCTCCGGCGACGTCAAGATCAACGAATTCACCCCGTCGACCGGCGGAGAATGGATCGAGCTGTACAACGCGGGCGCCTCGGCCAAGGACGTCTCCGGCTGGGCCCTCGGGTACGGCACCAGCTCCTACTCCAAGACGACGACGATGCCGAGCGGGACGATGATCCCGGCGACCGGCTGGCTCGTGATCGGCTCCACTGGCGTGACGACGAAGGACGTCGACGCCGGCAACATGGACATGGGGAACGCGACCTCCAGTGCGGACGCCGTCCAGCTCCAATGCAACGGCGCGCCCGTCGACACGGTCATCTACGGAAAAGCCACGGACAACAGCGATGGGTGGGTCGACGACGACGGAGTCGTCACCACCTCCTTCGCGCCCGTCCCCGGCACCGGCCAGACCACCGCGCGCCTCTCCGACGGCTACGACACCAACCAGTCCGCCACGGATTTCGCCGTGACCGACACGCCGACGCCCGACGCCGCCAACCCCGTCATCCCGCCGACCGTCTGCGACCCCACCGGCTTTGAGTCGCTCAAGCTCAACGAGTTCCTGTACGATCCGAACTCGACGGACTCGGGAAACGAGTGGGTCGAGCTCTACAATGGCGGCACGGCCGACGTCATCCTCGATGGTCTGCAATTTCAGGCGGCGACGAGCTCCTGGGGCACGCAGTTCACGTTCCCCGGCGGCACCACCCTCGCGGCCGGCGGTTTTGAGCTGATCGGCGGGATCAACGTCCCCAGCGTGAACTTCCAGGCGCCTTCGATGTCGCTCGGCAACGGGACAGGCGGCGACGGCGTCCGCATCGTCGACTGCAACGGCGCGACCGTCGACACCGCCCTCTACGGCGACACCATGACGGACGGCCTGACCGACGACGCTGGCTCCGATGCGGTGATTGCCAAGGTATCCAGCGGTGTTTCGCTCGCTCGGGTGGCGGACGGCGTCGATACCGACTCCCCGGACGACTGGCACGGGGCGGGCACGCCGACGCCGGACGCGTCAAACGGGACGGCGGCGGCCGGGGACACCGGGGTGGGCGTCCCGAAGGGCGGTTGCGGCGGTGAGCCCAAGGCGACGCGGCCGGGCGGGTCGACGTGCGCGGTGGCCTCTCCGCTGGGCGGTGGCGAGGTGCTGCTCGCGGCGCTGGTGCTGGTGCGACGCAAGCGGCGGGCGTAGGGCCAAAAGAGCGCGCCGGCGGGCTACACTCCCGGTTGTCGGCCTCGCGCCGACGGAGGAGCCTGTCATGCTGTTCTGGATCGCCGCGGCGTCTGCTGCCACCCTGACCGTCCGCGCGCCCGCGTTTCCGAACGGGGCCACCATCCCCACCGAGTACACGTGCGTGGACGAGGACGCCTCCCCGATGATCGTCTGGGCCGGCGCACCCGCGACGACGCAGACCTACGCCGTCGTCGTCGACGACCCGGACGGCAAGGACCCGGCCGGCGCGCCCTGGGTGCACTGGGTCGTCTACAACATCCCGGCGAACGCGGTGCAGCTTGATCGCAACATCCTCGTCGACGACAAGCGCTTTCTGCAGGGCACGAACGACTTCAAGCAGCCGGCCTGGGGAGGGCCGTGCCCGCCGGCTGGGAAGGGCGCTCACCGCTACATGTTCCGCGTGTACGCGCTGGACACCACGCTCGCGCTCGTGGCCGGCGCGTCACGGACGGACGTGGATGCGGCGATGAAAGGGCATATTTTGGCGAGCGGGACGGTGATGGGGAGGTATGAGCGCTGACTAGCCGCTCAGGTGCCCCTTCGCCTCTTTCGCCGCCTTTGACTTGGGATACTTCTCAACCGTCCCCTGCCAGAACAGCTTGGCCGCGTCGTGCTTGCCAAGCGAGTCCATGCACTCGCCCTGGCGCAACATCGACCACGGTGCCCAGGTGCTTGAAGGCGCCGCGTCGATCACGGCCTGAAAGGCCGTCGCGCCATTCGCGAAGTCGTTCTCGTTCTGGTAGCTCTCGGCCTCGCGGTAGAGCGCCTCGGCGACACGGTCGGACTTCGGGTTCTCCTTGATGAACCGTTGGGCGACGATGCGCGCGGCAGCGCCCTTGCCTTCCTGGAGATCCTGGGTGATCAAGGCGAAGTATTCGTCGGGCGTGCTGGCGAGGGGGCCGTCGGGGACGGCGGGGGTCGTTGGGTTGGTGGCGGGGTCGGGGGTGGCGGGCGTGCCGGCATCGGCGACGGGCGCGGAGCCGTCCTTCGGCGGCGGCGGCGGGGCCTTCACGCCGACGGATTTTTCCAGGTTCGCGATTCGCAGTTCGAGGTAGGCCATGCGCCAGTCGGCGTCCTGCTGGTAGCCGAGGCCCGATGCCTCGAACGTCCCGTAGTCGTGCTGGAGCACCTCGAAATCGCCGCGCATGCTCGCAACTTGCTGGCGTAGCTCCTCCATCGTCTCCATCTTGAGGATGTCGTCCTGCCCGCGCGAGCGCGTGACCTCCTCGAGTTGCCCGACGCGGCGCGACTGGTCCTCGGACCCCGCCTCCAGCTCGTTCACCCGCCGCTGGTGGTCGGCGAGCTCCTTCTGCATCTGGCCGGTCTGCGACTGGCCCGTGCGGTTGATGACGCAGCCGGTGAGCGCCAGCGCCACGGGAACAAGCGCGAGCGAAACGGGGACGAGGCGACGCATGGGGGTGCTCCTGGTTGGGCGGGGCCGGTCGTTCACTGTTGCAGGAGGATGTCCGCGCGGCGATTCTTGGCGTCGGACGCCTCATCGTTCCCGGTGGCGACCGGGCGCTCCTCGCCGTAGCTCACGGCGCGCAGCTTCTGGGGCGAGACGCCGAGGCCCTGGAGGTAGCGCGTGATCGCCTCGGCGCGCCGTTGGCCGAGGGCGAGGTTGTACTCGGTGGTGCCGCTGTGATCGCAGTTGCCCTCGACGCGCACCGTGGCACCGGAGGCCTTGGCGCAGGTCGCCAGGTTGTCGAGCTGCGGGCGCATTCCGGCGTCGACGACGGAGCTGTCGAGCCCGAAGTAGATCGTGAAATTGTGGCAGGCGTTGGCATCGGCGCCGTCTTTCAGCGTCAGCCCGCGGCGCAAGATTCCCTTGCCACCGTCGGGGTTTTTCACGATGACGTCGTAGATGCCGACAGGGAGCGCGGGGACGGTCACGCCGATGGAGCTCTCGTCCGTGACGTGGGCCGCGGAGCCGTCGGTGTTGGAGAACGACACCGTCGCCCCCTTCTGGAACCCGGTGCCGAACACCTCCACGTCAAACACCCGGTTCGCGCTGCCGAAAGCTGGGTCGACACCGCCGACCGAGAGCTTGGCGCTCGGCGAGGGCAGGTCGTCCGTGGTCACGACGTCCGTCTTGTCCTTGTTCTTGCCCGGGCACGCGACCAGCAGCGGCAATGCAAGGAGCATGGCCGGGAAGAGGCGGGTGGTCAGGCGGGTTTGGGCGCGTGGACGCATGGCGGGCGGGGGTCTAACCGATAACGCCGGTGTCGGCCCGACCTTTCACCGCGCCATCAACCGCCCGTCCGCCAGCCGGAAGCCGATCGGCACGTGGCTCTGCAGCCACGCGTCCTCCGGCACGGGCCACCCACGCGTCGCGAACAGCTCGCCGAGCCGACCGCGGATGCGCGTGGACTCCTCCTTCGGGTCGACGAGCAGGGGCGCGAGCACCGTCCCGTCGACGTCCTGTGCGGCGATGGCCTCGATCGCGGCGTGGCGGACGCCTTCGTCAAAGTCCACGAGGAAGCGGGTCGCGGCGGCGGCGATGGCGGGGTCCTTGCGCTCGGCGAGAAAGAGCAGGAGCGTACGCTTCTTTTCGGGCTTGAATTCGTCCTCGACGCGCTGCGTTTCGAGCAGGTCGATCAGCGCGCGGGTGCCGGCACCGGGGCCTTCGAGCTTGTCGATGACCGCCACCGCCCACTGAAAATGCACGCTGGTCCTGGCGAATGCTCGCGCCGCAACCGCCGCCGCGGGCCCGACGTCGACGAGCAGCTCGTAGACCAGCTCCTTCTCGCGCTTGTCCTTCAGGGAGTGCTCAAGCTGCAGCTCAAACCGGTTGAATACGGCGGCCAGCGCCTCGGGCGAGCCGTTCTCGATCAGCCAGCGCGCGCTCGTCTCCCGATCCTCCGGCTGCGCGTCGCGCGTGCCGACTCGCCGTGCGTGGCGCTTGAGTGGGCTGCCGAAGATCTTGTCAAGAAAAGCCATGGGGATGCCTGCGGGCTCGGCGACGGGGAGCGAACGGGGGACGCGAGCCGCGAAGGGCTATTCACGGACGGGGGTGGTGGGAAGGGCGGCGGGCCAATCCGTGTGCTCGGCAAACATGGCGTCTGTATCCACCTGAAATCGCGTGGATGGCTGGTCGGATTGGCCCCCCGCGCGGCGTTCCCCGCACGTTCGGTGCCGGCTGCCGTACTCGGCGGCTGGCGGCGAACGTGGCCTTGGAACGCCGA
>CAIMSU010000325.1 GCA_903844155.1 uncultured Pseudomonadota bacterium
GTTCACGCCGTGGATGCGCTGCGGGTCATGCGGCGGCCGCATTTGCGTGACCGTCGGAGGACGCTCGGGAAAGGCCGATTACTACTACTACGTCTGCGCGACGCGGCAGGACAACCGGGAGAACTGCGCCGGGCTGACCGTCCGCGTGGACGTCATGGACCCCGGCTTGCTGGAGTACATCGCCAGCGAGGTCCTGACCCCGGAGGCTGTGCGCGGGCTCATCGACCGCTCGGTGGTCGCGCTCGCCGACGCCCCGGACTCGATCGCTGACGACCGCGCCGCGCTGGAGGCCACCATCGCCGAGCTGGACCGCAAGATCCGGATGGTCGGGCAGTCCGTCATCGACGGCGTCTTTGCTCCCTCCGACGCGAAGGCGCTGAACGCCCCGCTGATCGCCCAGCGCGAGACCGCGCAACTCAAGCTCGCGTCCATGCCCCAGCGCCGCGAGCTGCCCGGCGTCGAGAAGATCGACCCCGAGAAGTTCCGAGCTGGCGTGCTCCAGGCGTGGACCGACAAGCCCATCGACCTACGCCGGGAAGCGCTCGACCGCCTGCTCGAACGGATCACGCTCGACGAAGGTGGGGTCCACGTTCAATACGCGATGAAGGACGAGCCACCGTTTCGTCACCAAGCACCTGCAGGCCCGCCGAGGGGGTCAGGGACGATAAACCGGGGTTGGGTTTCGTGCGGGGATGTGTCGAGGCCGAAGGTGCACGTCACAGCGGCATTGTAGCGAGTCCAGGGGGCAGAGCCGAGGGCTCTGCAGTCCAATGCCCTAGGATCGGCCATCTTGCTGCTCCCTGCCAACCAACCGGCCTCAGCCGATTCTGCGTTGCCGCCCTGGATGACAGGTGCGGTCAACGCAGCCACCAATGCAGCGAAGCCCTCATCCCGGGCCTGGGGCACACCGCCCTCTCACCGCCCACGTCACCAACGAGTCGGCCTTGCCCTTCACCTCGGCGGCGGGCATCTCTTCGACATCGAACGAGCCGTCCAGGGCGGTGTTCACGGCTCCGGTGACCAAGATGTCGACCCCGAATCGCCGGGTGAGCGACTCGACCCGGGCAGCCGTGTTGACGACATCGCCAATCACCGTGAACTCACGGAGGCGCTCGCTTCCCATCACGCCGGCGACGACTTCCCCTCGGTGGATGCCGACGCCCATGGCGAGCGGCAGGTGTCCATGCGCCGCGTTGTACCGGGTCAGGGCGTCGCGCATCGCCAGGGCTGCGTTCACTGCGTCCCGCGCCTGCCAGGGGTTGGTATGCATGGCGCCGAACAGGGCGAGGACGCCGTCCCCCATGAACTTCGAGACCCGGCCGTGGTGGGCTGCGATGGCACCGTCCATCGCGGCGAGCCAGCCGTTGAGTAGGTCCACCAGCTCGGACGGATCGAGCGTTTCGGACAGCGCGGTGAACCCCTTCAGGTCTGCGAACAACACGGTCACCTCCCGCCGGTTGGTCGTCGCGTGGATGCCGAGCTCCGCTACGGCTTCGACGACCTCGGGAGGGGCGAACCGCCGGAAAGACAGCTCCAGGCCCCTGAGCCGTTCCTGCGCGCCATCGAGGTTTCGTTCTGTGCGAGAGAGCCGGGCTGAGTTCCGGCCCAGCAACGCGCCGAGGGCAACGACCGCGGCGAGAAGCATGACGACGACATAGGTCATACGCCGAGCATCGCCAATCGCACCATCCCGTTGGCCAACGCGGCCGTGCCGATGGCGTCGAGAGTGCCAGCGCGCCCCAGGTCGGCGTCCAACCGGCGCGTGGATGCCTGGATTTCGTCGGGCACGTACCGCACCGTCCCTCGGACCCAACGCAGCACCCCCTGCTCGTTCTGCGGCAACTGCGAACATTCAAGTGTCGCAATCGCCCGGTCCACCTCCGCCTTTGACATACCCTCGTTGACCAGCGCGACGCTGGCTTCGTCCGTGCACGCCTCGCATCCGAGCGAGCGCGCGACCACGGCGAACGTGAGCAGTTTTGTCTGCCGGGAGAGCACGCCCTGTTCGAACGCGGCGCGCAACGTGTGGGACACCACGTGCGCCCCGGGGGTCCCGTCCAGGAGCCCGATCAGCGGAGCGTACGGCCCCGTCCAGCGTTCCTCTTGCGAGTAGTCGCGGCCCGGCCTGGGCGTCATCATCATCCGGAGAAGGGGCCGTGCGAACACGCCCCACCGGCTCGTCGCCGCCGCCTCGATGGCCTCTTCGGGTTTTGCCGCCAGGAAGGTCATGACCCGGTTGTGAATGGCGTTGACGGATGCCACGAATGCGAGTTCCGCGACTTGGACCGGCGTGAACCCGACGCCCAGCAAGCGTGCCCGCTCGGGCCCCGCGGGACGAGGGTTGCTGCGCGAAAGCGCGCGTGCAAACGCGATCACGGCGGCGAGCTGCGGATCATCGGCCAGGTCGACCGCCTGCTCGATCTGTCTAATACGCGCCTCGTCCCAGCCCTGGATGCGCAAGACGGCGCGGTTGATGCCATAGCAGTACCGACAGGCGTTCTCCTGGGCCGCAACGACCGAAACGACGTCCTTTGAGCGCTTGTCGAGATGCCGGATCGGGAGTTGGAGCCCGTCGACGATCAGATCGAGGAGCCAGGGCATGTCGCCCATGAGCAGCAGCGGCCCGTCGGCCCGGCCCAGCGCCTTCTGGACGCGGGCTGCGACCTCGACTGGGAGCGGCAGAGGAGCGTAAAGCGGCTCAAGCCAACGGATTTCGACGGGGATCGACATGGTGTGGCCACCTAACCGAAAGGGTACGAGCGGAGTCCCGCTCACTTCCGGCGGCCGGGATCACAGCTGCACGGCAGCCCCCACGGCGTCGGTGCCATCCGCCTCCAACCGCTTCACCGCGACGGCGACGTGGTGCGCCACGAGATCACGCCTCGCCAGACGTACCAGCAGCAGCGCACGCGGCGCTCAAGCCTCCAGAACTGCCTTCAGCTTCGCGAGATCTGCCACGTTGGCCCGCCTCATCATCATCGCCATGAACGGCGCCATCAAGGCAGAGAAGCCAACTGGCGTGCCGCGGTTCCGAAGCGTCATCCGTGTCGCGCCGCCCTCGTCGGTCCACGTGTACGTCGTCTCCATCGGGAACGGACCCTCCGCCGTGGACATCACGAGGCGCTCGTTCGGGACAAGTTCCCGGATCTCGTAGGTGTACGCGAGCCGCCGACCAAGGAACTGCGCGACGAACGCGATGCGAGACCCAACAACGAGCGGCGGGGGCGTCTGCCACTCCACGGACTTGATGTTCACGTACCAGTCCGGTGCGCGCGTGGGATCGCCGGCGAACGCGGCGACGTCCTCCACCGGGCGCCGGATCACGATATCGGTGAGCACATCGACGGCCATCCCGTCAGCTAACCGGTGGGGATCAGGCCCGCGTGACGCGGATCTCGATCTCGCGGTCCACGTAGGTCCACTCTTCGCTCGCGCGGAGCCGCACCAGGAGCGCGTCGAAGGCCGGTTCGGCCTCGGGTGCGAACTCGAACCACGTCAGGAAATCGAAGGGCCCGCCGAGGTCCCGACCGTGGTGTAGCCGACGCGCGATAGCCGGCAGGTACTCCAAGCCCATCGGGGTGTGCGCCGAACGTGTGTAGATCGCGCGCCGTTCGTCCTGCGCGAGTGCCCACCATGCCTCGGTCTTGCGGATGGGGATGAGGGCGGCGCGCGTGGCCTCCGGGCGGTCGAGAGGCGCTGGCCCTGGGACCCCCGATCACGCCGCCGCTTTCCTGAACTTCGGCCGCTTCAACCCTGCGACTGCCCGGAGTCGCCGAGGTGGTCCATGTCGCAGTCTCGTCGTCGCTCCACCAGAGCTGGGTGTCGGAGAGGAGGGCGACGCCGTCCGTGCCGATGCGGGCGGCCCCGAGGAGCGTGTCTTCGGTAGGTTCGCCGCCCACCATGTTCCAGGTCACGCCGCCATCGTCGCTCCGCAGCCAGAGGAAGATCCCCTGCGGGTTGAGCAGCGCGAACCACGGTTGTTCCGCACCCCCGTCCGCGGTCTCGACCAGGGACAGCGCCGTGTCGTGCGGGAGGTGGGCGAACGCGACGGAAAGAGCCCAGAGTGGCAGCATGGCGCATCGTACCTCGACTGTCTGCCGCGTGCGGGGCGAGGGGAGTCGGCGCGGCTGGAGACAGAACGGGACACGGCGCCCTCTTGCCGACGGAAAGCTGACGGAGGTCTGACAGGGTGACGGAGGTCGGACACCCCGGCGGGACGGACAAACGCCCGTAGTTCTGGTGGTCCGGGGTTTGCTGTGCGACGCCGGTCATGGCGTGCATTCTGGAGCTTCGTGGACACGCGGACGCGGAGCTGCAAGAGGTCCTGCGCGAGGGCTTCCCGCTGCTCGTGAAGGCGCTCGCGTTGCACGACCGCACGCTCCCGCGCTTCGTCACCCGGGAGTTCGACGCCTACCTCGGCTGCCGTGACCCGAAGCGGGGGTTTGCCTGGCTCGAATGCAAGCCCTGCGACGTTCACCGCTGCGTGCTCTTCTCCTGCAAGACCCGCGGCTTCTGCCCGTCCTGCCTCGGGCGAA
>CAIMSU010000326.1 GCA_903844155.1 uncultured Pseudomonadota bacterium
GAGGGTTGGCTTGTTTGAACCTCCTTCGTAGCCCACGGGCGACGCCTCTTTCTACATCAAGGCCCGATTCGGGGTCTGGGGCCCCCGGCCCCAGCGGGTTCGGGCAGAGCCCGTTGGGTTGCGGGCGGAGCCCGCGCTATGCAGGTGGCGGTCGCGGTCCTGCGCCCATCCCCGCCTCGTTCCCGTTCCCTCCTCAGGGATCGGCGGGAACGGAACGAACCGCGAGCAGCGTGCGTGCCGCAACCGTGCAGGGCGTGCGTCGCTACACTCAAGGTGGACTCGGAGATGGCGTACCAGTGGAGGGATTTCGACGCGATCGTCGCCGCAGGGACGTACGGTGGGTCCGCGGACTACGCGCTGGTCTACGGAGCCCTCGCGCGAGCTCTCGGGATCCCGACGGTCTGGGTGAAAACGATGGACGCGACCTGGATTCGCGCCTTCGAGCGCGGACCGGTGCCAGCGGTCTGGAGCGGCCACGTCTTCCTCGAGCTGCACGACGGCAGGAGGTGGGTGCTCCTCGACCCAACCCTGCAGCTTCTGTACGACGACTACGATCCTCGGTCGCGCCTGCTCCCAGGTGACCGATACGCCTACGACAAGGGGCTTGACCCCTACGAACTGGTGCTGTCGACGCGCTGGGAGGAGTGGAAAGAGCAAGCCAGGGACTACTTCTCGGGGTTCGATCTCTCGCAGCTACCCGTCCCCGCTGGCCGTTCCGTACTCGGCGAGCGAACGGTGTTTCTGGCCGGGGCGAACCCAGGATGGGATCTCGCCCACGCCCGGATCGAGTCGCTCGGGTGGAGCGTCAGCCGTTCGGGCAACTCGGACTTTGCCAGTTGGATGCCGCTTGTCCAGGGTCGAACCCTTGTCGTGCTTCGCGTAGGGGGAGCGGACCCCTTGCCGGCCGCGTACAGCGCGGCCTACGAGGATGGGTACGTCGACGAGGCGCGCCGCCACGCTGGCGAGAAGGCGTGGGCGGAGAGCCGCAATGCACCAGATGGAACCCGGGTCGTGGTGGTGTACGGGGTCGATGAGCGGGCGCTATCGGCTGCGATCGGGTCGCTCGCGCTGTAGGTTTGAGGCCGAGGTCACGCCTCCGCGCCGACGGGACAGCTCACTCCCTCGGACACACCCTCTCCGGGGACCCCCGTCCGATACCCAACGTAGTCCCTCGCCTCCACGGGAAGCTGATCGAACAGCCCGGTCAGCAGGTAGTGATGCCAGTCATACGCCTTCTTGTTGGCGAGCGTGACGTCCAGCCCACGCGCGACATGGTCGAGCTCGCCCTTGAAGTACGCGAGGCCGACCGCCTCGACGCAAAGCCCCATCGCCACGGACGGCGAGTGGACGATGATCTGGTTGTAGATGAAGCGCGTCGGCGGGGTCAGGCCGATCTTGAAGTCGCCCTGGTAGCCGCGCCGATCCAGCTCCTTCGCGAAGCCCAGCACGCGCTCGCCGGTCAGTGACTTCTGGAAGTCGGTGAAGTCGAAGAACACCTTGTAGTGGAGCCCCGCCGCGTCGAACTCGGTCCCGCCCGCTATGGCGTAGCCGGCGTTCTGGTCGAGGTTGGTGGCCGGCCGAAGCGTCGCCGTCGCCGGAACGGCAGCCTCGAACGTCCGCATCGACGCCGCCCACGCCAGGTCGCTGGCCTTCTCCGTGTCGGTGTACTCCCGTGCCACGATGCTCTCCCAGGTCGCGGTCGGGGTCGCGAGCAACTCGTCCCGGTACTTCGACTTGATGACCAGCGCCCAGTACGCCGGGTCCTGCATTGTGCCCTCGTGCTGCATGACCAGCGCGGCGCGATGAGCGAGGAGCTGGTCGAGCCAGGCGCGCTCGTCCAGCACTGGCACGTTCGCGCCGGGGAGCGCGAGGAGCGGCAGCAGCGCGGCGGGGGAACCCAAGGGACAGCACCCTACAGCGTGATGTAACGCCAGCGCGCCATCGCCTGACGAGTGGCTCGGCAGGCAGGCGGGCTAAACGGCGTACATCCCCCGAAGATGGAGGCGTCCGTTCCGGAGCGGGCCGGCTCGGGAGTGGAAGGCGGCCGGGAACGCATAGGGCGAATTGTTGCCCGAGTTCGCATTCACGAAGCGGAACTCGGGAAAGCGGTCCCAGAAGGGCCCCGTCAGGATGACCTCCGCCTCGAACCACGGGTTCGGCTTCGGGACCACGAGGTACGAAGTCCAGAACATGTCCTCGAACCTGGGGTCGTCCAGTTCGGCGATGACTACCCCTTCGTGCTCCACCACCCACCGGGGCGGCGGGTCGGCCGCACGCCGGGCGTTGAACCAGTTCACGAGCGCGAGCCACATCAGGACAGCTTGCGCACCGCCTCTGGCGGCGACCACAGCCATCGGGACTGGACATCACCCGTCCGCTCCGTCGAGGACACGGACGACGCACCGAGCCCCGGCCTCGCGGAACGCCCGGAGCCTGCAATCGACGGGATGCACCACTGCGCCCTCGACCGTCGCCCGAAGGTCGGGGACGTCGTCCCCGCGCGCCGCTCGCCGTTCGATCTCGTCGCGCATGCCTGCAACGACCGCATCGAGAACGATCTGCGGGATCTGCCCCTTCTTGACGAACTGGCCGTCCACCAGCCTTCCCGTCGGGTCGCCGTGCACGATCTCCATGCCACACGCGACCTCCAGCGCGCTGACCCCGGTCTCGAACCGGATCGAGACTCGCGCGGCGACCTCGTACGAAGGGCCTCCCCGCTCGGCGATGACGACCGGCAGGCTCAGCAACGCGGCACCCGCGCGGCCGTCACGACGTTCCCTTCGCCCACAGTTGATCCGCGTGTTCCCGCACCGCGGGGGCCAGGTCCAGACAACGGCCCACGTCTGCCGCGAGAGCGCGCAACTCTTCGAGCTTGAAGTATTGATTCATGCCCGCGACCCCGATCATCCACCCGTCCGGTATCGCCTCGGCTGCACGCATCAGATCGCGAAGCTCCCCGCGAAGCTCGACGACGTCGGCTTCACGAATATTACCGGTGTACGCCGAAAGATGAGACGCAACGTGGACGGGCGAGAAGTCGAACGCATGGACTCCGCAGCACTCGGCCTCGCACAGCTTCTCGCACGCGCCGATCAACGCCGCCAGGCGGGGAGCAGGAGTCAACGTCGCGTGGTTGTCGGCCATCTGTCGGTGCAGGTAACGCCGAATCGGGCCGACTCCGGTTGGCCGATGATCACGACCAGACGTCAGGCTCGCTCCGTCATGCACGCCGCGCACCACCGCGCTTGCGGCGTCCGAAGCGGCTTTCCGCACCGCCGACAGGGTGGGCCGTAGACGGCGACGCGATGGTGGGCGATGGCATTGTGGTTTGACCCTCGGACCCCGGTGATCGCCTCGTAGGCGTCCAACACAGGTTGGACGTGCACGTCGAGCGCAGTTCTGTCCGGCCTGTCCCCGCGTGACGCCCGAGCCCTCTTGGCGCCGCGCCAGGCGCGGTCGAACGCGGCGGCGACGACCGGCTACTCGCCCTCATCGAGCATGACCACCTCGGTCTGACAGCGCCAGCACCACATCCGCTTCATCGTCCGGCTTCCTATCGCGACGCGCAGCCCGTGCTTGCCGCTCTGACCGCCCAATCCGCGGCAACCCGCGGCAAGGAAAACACCCTTCCCATCACGATTTTAGCGTGCAACATGGTTGACGTCAGCCGGGCTCCTCCGGCCCTCCCCCTCCCCGACCGGGCCGCCCGGTCACCCCCGTCCCACTCCCAGGATTGCACCCATGAGCGCGAACACCGAACTCCAGAAGGCCCTCGGCGGCGACAAGGTCGCTGACAACAAGAAGACCGGCGTGATGAACGCCGC
>CAIMSU010000327.1 GCA_903844155.1 uncultured Pseudomonadota bacterium
CGGGGGAAAGGGGGTGGTTTGCTTCAGGCAGGCCCATTCAGGCCGCGAGCGCGTGTGTCGCGGCGACGTGCCTATACAACGACGTGTCTGTCAGGCTGCCACGGCGCTTGGGCGGGACTGGAACGAATAGGGCGGGCTCAATGGTGTCCCGCGACACCGGACGCTGGGGCACGCCCTCGCTCTCCGCCCTCGCAGCGACCTGCGCCGCCGCGCGAACGAGGTCGCCGACGGGCTCGCCCGCGGACTCGGCCTCGGCGATCATCGCTCGCCAGGTCGGGCCATTCGACGAGACGAACGCCCCACGTCCGCGTCGAGGGCTCGCGGGGCGCGCGGTCGCGATCTCGGGAGCCGGCGCTTGGACCACCGTGACGCGATGGGACACCAGCTGCTCCTGCCCCTTCGGGCGCCAGATGGTGACCTTGAGCTTGGTCTTCTCCCGCTCACCCAGCGCGTCGCAGACCGCGACCCGGATCCAGGCGAGCGCCGCGTCGGCGAGCTGGCGGTCAGTCACGGCCTCGGCCGCGTCGCGTAGCGGCAGGAACGCCGCGAGCGCCTCCACCGTGACGTCGCGACGCTCGATGGTGTCCGCCTTTGAGCGGTTGATGACGCGGGCGACGACAACGTACGCGAACTCGCTCGACTTGTGCTCGCAGGCATCCAGGAGCGGCTTGAGATCGGACAGGATGATTGCGGACACGGTGGTCTCCAGGGTGAGGTGAGAGCATAGTGGGGAGGGCGACCATTTTCTGACCGCCCCCGCAGGAATTTCACGCCGCATTGGAACCTCCCTCGCCGGCGGGGGCCTCGTCGTCGTCCGGCGCCGAGGAGGCGGGGGCTCCATTCTCCTCGGCGGCGCCCTTCTTGGCGTTTGCCGCAGCCACCTGCTGGGCAGCGGCCTTGAGCATGTGTGCCAAGTAGAGCTTCGCCGCAGGATCCTTCATCATGGCCACGACGCCGGGCTGCTGCAGCACCTCGACTAGCTCGGGCGAGTCGCCGACGGCCGCGAACATCTCGGCGAGCTCGGGCGGAATCCCGGACTTGGCCGCGAAGTAGACCCGCCCCACCGACCCGAGCTGGTCGATGAACTGTTCGCCGAGCTGCGCCCGCAGCTGAGCGGACGCAGCATCGACCACCTCGTCCCGCTGGGCCTCGGCCGTCCCTATGTGCACCGCGCGCAGGTCACCGCTGACGCTCTCCAGCGTCTCGTGCAGCCGCTTGTTCTGCGACGAGAGCGACTGGATTTCCGCCGATTGCAGCTTGGCGATGTGCGAGTAGGTGGACTGCGTGAGCGAGATGAGCTGCGTGTAGCCGTCGCCGAGCGCGTGCCACGCGCGCTCCTCGGGCACGACGACGCCCGGTCGGGGGGCCGGGGCGTGGACCGTCGGCGCCAGATCCGCACCGCGCTTCGTCACGGACAGGCGCTCGGCCTCGACGTCGGCTTCCTCGTCCGCCTCGGTGGCGCGGGCGAACGGATTCTTGGCCTCGAACCGTGCGGAGTGGAGCATGATCTTGCCGCCGGGCGACCACAACCCGATCTTGAAGCTGCCCTCGTTCCTCCCGGACATCAGGGCCGTGACCGTCTCTCGGATCCAGCGCATCGCTGCAGCGGCGAGTGTGGGTGCGGGGGCAATGCCAGCGGTGAGCGCGTCGCGGAGGTCGGCAACTTCGTCGGGTGCGCCCTCTGCCGCGTCTTCGGCAGGTTCGTCGTCGTCGTCGGTGTCGTCATCGGCATCGCCGACTCCGCGGCGGAGCCATGGGCCGAGCCCGACCGCGCTGAAGTCGACGCGGGCAGCGCCGACGGGGCGGTTCTTTTCGTTGATCTCGGAGAGTGCGATGTAGGCGACGTCGTCGCCTTGCTGGCGGAGGACGCGGAGGGTGAGGTCGAGGCCGGTGATGGTGACTTCGGACATGGGGGACTCGGGGGCAGGGTGGGAGGCGGGACGGCGCGGGATGCGCTTGGAATGAGCATAGCGACGGATCGCGGCTGTATCTTGGGGCGTCCGGCACTTGCAGCGAGGGGCGCTCTGCGGCCAGTGACGTTGGCGGCGAGGTTCTCGGAAAGCCGCAGAATCGTCAGCCGTGCGCTTGCCGCATCAGCTGGCTGGCGTTCGGCGTCGGCCGGGCGAGAGCGCGCACGTGGGGGCGTCAGCTTGGGGCACCGTGACAACGAACGATGCCAGCCGGGGCGGTGGGCGCGTCGGCCGCTCTCCGGGGCGCGTCAACCAGCGCTGACGTGGCGTCAGCCGGCTGGCGTGAGCCGATCTGGGATGCCAGCCCGACGGGAACGAGCTGACGGGCGTCTCGGCCGGAAGCTACGGGCTGGCGAAGTCGGCGACCTCGACGACGAAGACGAGGAGGGAGCCGGCGGGCGTGGCGACGAGCGTGGCGACGGTCCGGATCGGGTCGTCGACGCCGGCCAGGGGCCAGCGGCTCCAGATCGCGGTCCAGCGTCCGCCGTGGCGTCCGGTCGGGCGCTGGACGGTGGTGACCGAGCTGTGGGTCGGGAGGAGAGAAAGGTCGTCGTGGGTCTCGGTGAGGACCCAGATGTCGGCTTTCTCGCCAAGGATGCGGGCGAGGCGCGCGGCATTCTTCGCGGTGCCGTCGGCGTATTCGACGTTCCAGGTGGCGAGGCGGAGGGGCACTACTGGAGCCGGGCGACTGCGCTCGTGTCGGCCTCGCGCTGCTTGACCCTGGCTTCGTAGCTCGCCTGGTTCTTCGTGCAGATCAGGGTGTGCGGGTTGCCGCGGGTGTCCGTGCGGCACTCGACATCGCAGCGCGCGGCCTGGCAGCTACAGCTCATGCCATTGGCGGAGCGCGCCGCATCTGGCGGCGCTGCCAGGGGTAGCTGCATGCGGGCGCGGAGGTGCGCCAGAGCAGCGTTTCGCAGCCCACGGGAAGCCAACGTATACGCCCGATTTCCTGTGCCATCGAGTGCGACCGCCGCCGGGACGACGACCGCATCCATCGGCCAGCGCCCAGGGTTCTCCAGTGCGGCGGCGACCAACGCCTCTGCGATCGAGGGCTCCCGACCGGTGCCCACCGCTCGCACCAGATCGGTCAACCCGGCCGCCCGGGACCTCATCGCACTGCCGGTGTCGGCCCACTCGGAAGCGCCGTCGCCGATCCGGGGCATTGCGGCGACGGCAGCCGTCACCGCGCGAGCGAGCGTCGGACCCGGCCGAGCCTCTCCGGCCTCCCGCAGGAGGCGGGCGACCGGAGCGAATCGCTGCACGGCGCAGGACGTCGCCAGATGCACCAGTAGTTCGCCGGCCACCGGGCTCTCGAATCGCGCCAATGCCGCTACGACTGCGGGGGTCTCGGCGCCGTCGAACGAGCCCGCGGTCACCACGTCCAAGAGGAACTGCCGGAGTGCGCCTGTGTCCGGTAGCCGGGCAAGATCCTTGATCAAGCGCGCGCGCAGCTCTCCGTGCCTGCGGTCGTACGACCCAGGACGCTCCCAGCCGGCGACCACAACCGCCGCCATCGCGGCGGCGCGGGACGGGTCCTCATCAAGAAGGCGCTCAAGTACCGCCACGCTGGCCTCGGGCCCGCCCTGGTGGAGGACCTCCAGCTCCCGCGCCCCCGGCCACAGCACCAGGGCGGCACGGCGGTAGGTCCGCTCGAACGAGCAGCCCTCGTTCCCGGAGGCCTCGTGAAAGTGGTCCTCGTCGGGCTCCTCGTCCGCGAGCGCGCCGGCTGGCGAAACTTCGGTGTCCTATCATGAAACTACCGGGTACCCTTCGCCCGAGATCGCGTTCAGATCGAGGCGCTACCTTCTCTTTTGAGGGGGCGCTGAAGGCGCCCCCTCCGGCCGCCCTGTGGGACGGCCTACCCCCCGCTGACGAATTCGATGAATTCCAAGCCACCGAGCGGCGCTTCCGGACTCCTCCCGGTTTCGTGGCCCTGGGACGGGCGCGCCGCCCGGTGGTTGACTCATAGGGAATCGGACCGAGCGGTTCGAGCGAGTCGTCAGGCCGCCGCCAGCCGTCGTGCACCTGGCTCCGGTCGTGTACCTCGGTGACCTCGTACGACTCGTTCTCCTCGCCCTCGTCTTCATCGTCGCCACGGTAGCTCCCCCGGCGGCTCGAACGACGGCCATCCCAGATCGGCTCCGCGCTGCCCGATTCCTCGATCGAGACCATCGCGAGGCGGAGCACACAGCCCGCCTCCTCAGCTGCCTCGGTCAAGACGTCCGCCGCCGCGGCATCCTCGTTCTTCAGCGCCCCGAAGGCAAGCTCCGCCAGCGAATACTGGTGCTTCAAGGGGTAGACAAGCTTCACGGAAGCGTCTGTCGCGCTGCCCCAGGAGCGGAGTGCCTTCGCCACCCTCGCGATGTCGGGCCGCACGTCTGGCACCCGCAGTGCCCGACCCTTCGGACGAACGAGGTTGTACACAAGGGCGACCCGGTAGCCGGAACGGACAGGCCGCAGCTCGTGCTGGCAATCGGCGTAGAAGGCGGCCCACCGTGCCACCCCCAGATCTCCCTCTGCCAGATCCAACGTTGCCTCCCGGCCATCGTGGCGGACGACCAGCTCGCCGCCAGCGTGATCCGAAGGGAGGACCACCACGAGGGTGGCGAACATCCCCGGCGCCTTTTCCGTGTCCCGGTGCTCCGTGAAGAAGTCTCCAGGCTCGTAGACGAGCAACTTGTACAGGTCTGCCCTGACGTTCCCGTCCACTCCCAGCGCCGCCGCCGCGTGAGCGACGATCCGGTCCAGCGTCCGTACCCAGCGAGGATCGTCCACCTGAACGTTCTCAGCTGGGACCTGCCCACACCGGCGCCCCTTCGCATCGATGATCGTGTCCGGGCCGCGACCATAGGGTGCAGGCGTGGCCACGCGCCCGATCGCTTTGCATTGCGATTCGCGTATGGGCAGCCCCAGCGTGCCGACACCGTCGACGGAGATGCGGACGACGGGCAACTCCACAGCGCCGGAGCCGCAAAAGTCACCGGGCCGCTCCAGCTTGGCGAGGAGAGCGGGGAGAACCGAGTTGATGTCCTGGGCGGGCGGCATGGTGGCCGAAGTGGCACGACGCTCGCGCCTCCAAGCGGCTTCTCGGGGTAAAGCGCAACGATGCCTCCCCCGCCAACGATCGACCGCGAGAAGCTGCGCGCCTGGGTGCGCCGCCTCGGCGACGAGTACGCCTTCTACTTGCTCGATGAGGCCATCGAGGTACTGACGCAGGAGCAGCTCGCCCAGGTCACTGCGAAGTACGTCCGCCCAGAGGACCTGCGCCCCGATGCGGTGGCGCAACCGGCCAGTACGCTCATCGATGACGTGCGCGCCTTTGACGCCCGCGCCCGCGCGGGAGCGTACTACGAGGCCTTCAACGTCAACTCGCGCAACTGCACTCAGAAGTCTGGCGGGACACGGGCCTTCATCGCGGACTTCGGCCGCGTCCTCGATCGCTGCGTTGCTGCGAGCGATCAGCAGGATCGCGCTGCGATGGCGGACGCCTTCGGTGTGCTGTTCGATCTCCTGCGGCACATCGACGAGTGCTGCGACGACGTGGTGTTCTTCGCTGACGAAGCTGGTTCCTGGCAGATCCCGGTGCACTGGCCAGAGGTCTTCCCGGCATGGTTCCGGTGCCTGGCGACGGTCGCCCCCCCGGACGAGTACGCCGCGCGAGTGGTGGTCACCGTCGAGAATTTCGAGCACTACAACTGGGACCGGAACATCGAGGCAGCGCTGGCCGTCGCCTCACCAGAGCAACGCGCCGCCCTGACCACCCGCGCCGCCATGCCCCGGCGACGCCGCTGAGCAGGCAGACGCGCTACGGGTGGTTCTACGCCTCGAATTCGCCCGCTGCCGGCCTGAGTGCCGCCAGCAGCACTCCGGCAGGGCCTTCGGCCCCGCTCTTTGCGGCCGCCGTCGCGGCAAATCGAAGCTCGTTCGCCGAGCCCACCAGAGTCGGGTGTTCGACGCCGTACTCCGTCCGAGCCAGCAACTGCGGCATCGGGGCGGCGGTCAGCTTCCGGAGCGAAGCCAGATCGCTCCAGCTCACGGCAACGCGGAGCGCATCCGACCCAGCTCGTTGGGTCGAGAAGTCCCAGCGTAGACCCTGCCACTCAGAGATGCGCCCGTTGTCGCGGCAGCGCGTGCAACCCCACAGGATGACTTCTGAGTCCACACGCACGCGAAGGTGACCGGGACAGGCCTTGTTCCTGGGCTTCCGACGGCACCGGATCGCTGAGTCCAGCGTCTCGGCCCGTCCCCATGCCGACCCCGCCTCGACGATCCGCCCTTCGTAGTTCACGGCCTTCCAGAACGCGTCTGGGAGGTCGGCGTCGGCCGGCGCGTCACGGTGCCGCATGTCCACGATGAAGGTATTCCCCACCTCAAACCGCTCCTCCTCGCTGACGGAGCGCCTCACAGGACTGCTCTCCCCCGTCATCACGGCCAGCCGCACCCGCTCGATCTCGTCGGGGCGCATCAGGGCGAACTGGCGGCTCACGAGGGCGCTTCGGTTCTGCGTCGCGCCCGGCGCGTCCCGGAGGGCGACCATGCTGTCGTCAAGGTCCCCCCGCCACGCTTGTACTGCCGGGTGGTGCCACAGATCCGCGAGGTGGTCCAGATGATCGGGGTTGGCGCTCCATAGATCCCGCGTGGATGAGGCAACCCAGTCCGCATGCTCGGGCTCCGCGAGATTCGTCCCATGCCAGCCGTCGAGCAGTGTCCATCTGTCCCCGAACAGCATGGGCGCCACGTAGCGATTCGCGGCCATGCCGTGGAGCAGCGCGCGGTCGGCCTCGTCGATGCGGCCCAGATCCAGGAGGACCAGCCCCATCCCGAACTGGGTCGTGGCGTCGTCCTCGCCTTTCTTGTAGGCTGCGAGCGCCTTCTTGTGGTCGCCAAGGCGCTGGTACTCCTCCCCGAGGAGGTAACGGGCGCCTTGGTTGTCATTGGGGTTCCAGCGGAGCATCTGCTCGTGGATCTTTGCGGCTTCCGCCCACTTCCCTTGCTTGCGGAAGACCAGCGCGAGATTTCCGTGTGCCCGCAGGTACGGCCGGTTGTCGAGGTCCCCCCATTCGAGCATGCCGTTGTCCACCTCGATCTCACGGGATGCCCCCTCGATCGCGGCGCGGAAGTGTTTCTCGGCGTCGACGAGGTTGCCCTTCTCCATCGCCGCGATGCCGATGTGGTTGTGCGTGTCGCCGTGATGCGGGTCGGCCTTGAGCGCACGGCGATACCCGCGGAGGGCGGCCGCGCGATCGCCTCGCCACCAGTCCTCCATCGCCTCGTCGAAGATGGACTGCGCCGAGGATGTGTCGATCTGCATGGGGGAGCTCCGGAGGTCGTCCGCGGCGGTGCCGAGAACGCGGTTGAGGTGGGTGAGAAGGGGACGGAGCGCGGGACGAAGCTCGGCGATCACGGCTGCATCTCCCGCCTTCGCGGGCGAGACGCCGACGAGCTCGATGGCAAGCTCGATGGCCAGGCCCGCCAGCTTCTGTACCGTCGGGGACGGCCGGCCCGACCGCATCGCTGCTGCCCCGGACGCCAGGTCGCGCCGAACGCCGTCCCAGTCCCAACGCAGGTCTGGGTAGCGCCGCTCCAGCGTGTGCCTCCACGTCGCCCAGATCGCTGGCTTCAGGATTCCGTCGACGTCGTCGGCGGAATCGAACGAGACGAGCTCGTCTTGAACGACCCGACCGCCCTCGCGTCGGCTATGTACGAGAAGCAAGCGGCCCCGCTTGCGGCGAACGAAAGGCATGTAGTGCTCCAATGTCACACCAGAGCACTACGCCGCTGGACGCGCACCTGTCAAGGCGTTGATCGTGAATCCTTCCTCCGGCCGTCGACGACAAACTTCTCAATCCCTACTTTAGTTGTGACCGCTGGCTGCCCGGCCCTGGTTGACGAAGAACGTCATAGAGTGTAGGAAGAAGTGCATGAACCGGCATCGCCTCTCCGACGAGACTCCTAAACCCAAGATACAGGTTCATCGACCTACTCCATCCTGGGATGGGCTCTTTGAGGTCGCAGAATCTCAAGAGGGATGCTTCACCACGGCGCAGGCACATGCTGCGGGCTTTTCGGATCAGCTGCTCCAGGTCCACCTTCGGGGCGGCAAGGTCGAACGGCTGCGTCGTGGCATCTACCGCTTGACGAGGTTTCCGTCGGTGGGCCGCGAGCAGGAAGACCTGATGGTCGTCTGGCTTTGGTCTGCATCGACGGGTGTTTTTTCGCACGAAACCGCGCTTCAGCTGCACGCGCTCTCCGATGTCCTGCCGTCCCGGATCCACTTGACGCTCCCGGTCGCCTCGGAGGCCCGGAGCCTCACTCCGCCAGAGGGGGTCCAGCTGTACTTTGCCGATTTCACCCCGCAAGAATGCGCCTTTGTCGGCGCGGTCCCGGTCACCAAGCCGAGCCGCACCATCAACGATGTCGCTGCGGCCCACGGTGACGCGAACGTCATCGAGGACGCGGTTCGACAGGCTTTGCACCGCGGCATCCTCTTCGTCGGTGATCTCCTTCCCGCCATCCAATACCTCGCGGCACCCGGTGGTCCGCAGGCATCGAGAGTCCGTCCCGCGGCGGTCGCCGACCTGAACGGCAGCTGGTTGATGGAGGTCGTTTCGGGCACCTGCCGAAAGCGGCCTGCGCTGGACTGGCGAGTGGACGCAGAGGAGTTCGCGGCTCTGCATGGTGCCCGCGTCCATGCAGCCGAGTACTTCCTGACCTCGGGCACGATGTCGCTGGAGCTGGTCTGGCCGATTGACAGCCGTGAGACGAAGCCAACTTCGGCGGCGATCCGTGAAGATGCACGGCAGAGGTTCGGATGGCTGAGCTGAAGACGTACAAGACGCCAGGTGTCCCATCCCACCGGTTTCTACCTCCAAAATCCCAACGCGAGCCACCGGTAGAACCGGCGGGATCCGCCCGTCGCGTGTGTCCCGGCGCAGCGCAGCGCGGTGCTCTGCCCCCGGTTCCGTCAAAACGGAATGTCATCCTCATCTGTTTCGTCGCACATGGGCGGCAGGACCTCGGACCAGCGCTCGCGCGGCCAGTCATGCAGCTGCGCGGCCATTTCGTCGCCGTGAACGGCCCAGATTGCGGTGACGAGGTCGTGCAGCAGCGCGACGGCGTAGAGCGCCTCCTCGGCGACCCAGGCGCGGGGGACGAGTATTTTCAGCCACATCCGCCTCATCCGGCACCCGTCGAGTCGTAGAGTGGGTGGGCGCTCAACTGCTGCTGCATGAACTCGGTGGAGATGGCGTCGATGCCGGCGACGGCGGCCTGGATGAGCACGTGCAGGGCGAGCTGGTTGATGCGTCTGGGGGTGCCACCGCTGGCCTGAAACAGCTTGCGGACGGCGCCGTCGCTGATGAGCTGGTCGCGCGCACCGGCGGCTCGGAGGTGGAAGGCGACGTAGTTGCGGGTGTCGTCGAGGTTGAACGGCTTGAGGGCGTGGACGTAGGAGAGGCGCGTATTGAAGGGCTCCATCGCCGGGTCCTTGAGGGTCCGAAGAACGGCGTCGGTGCCGGTGACGAGGACACTGAAGCGGTCCTCGGTGTCCATGGCGTAGTTGGTGAGCTGACGGAGAAGATCGAGGATCTCCCCGCGCATCGCCTCGGCGTCATCGAGGACGAGGAGCGGGTGCGCGCCGCGCTCGGGTCCGTTTGCGGTGAGATGGCGATGGGCCTGGTCGAAGAGATCGCTGGCGTGCTGACGCATCGGCAGCTCCAATGACCGGTTCAGCGAGCGCAGGAACCCTGTGGGGGTCGAGCAGGCGTGCGAGAGTTGGACGACCCGGAAGCGTGACTCGTCCAGCGACCGCGTGAACCGCCGGACGGTGATGGATTTTCCAGCGCCGCTTGGGCCCGAGACGAGGCCCAGGCCGCGGATCTCCGACCACATCAGGAGGCCCTGGAGCATCTCGCGCTGGGCGCGGGAATCGAACATCTCGTCGTAGCCCCAAGGGGGGGAGTTGGGTGTGGAGATGATCCAGGAGGACCTGGACGTGCGAATCACGGGGGTGAAGGGTCAGAAAGCCGTCGACCAGCTCGGCGACCCGCACGGGGTCCCAGGGGCCAAAGCGGGCGAGGAACGCGCGGATCACGGGCGGGTCGACCACACCCTCATCCATGCGCGCGGCGATGACGTCGAAGACGGCGGCATCGGCCTCGTCGCGTCGCTTGAGCGCGTTCTCGGCCATCATCTGCGGGGTTGGCTCGACGAAGTTTTGGGAGCGTCGCACGCGCACGAGGTGCCCCAGCCAGTCGGCGATGGGCGCAGGTTTAACGGCCGGCTTTCCACCGGGTCGGGCGACGGCTGCGACGACGTCGTCGCCAGGCACCTTTGCGGGATGCGGACGACGATGCCGGCTGACGACGAAGGGCGCGACCCGCTCGACGAGGCGGTCCTCGAACCAGACCTCGATCAGCGCGGTGTTTTCGGGGTCGTAGCGGAGCTCGACCCGCTTCTTCGCGAGCCTCGGCCCGACCTGGTACTCGGTGCCGAAGAGTGAGAAGATCCCCGACTTGTCGGGGGTCCGCAGCTCCGACCACAGGAACGCAGTCCGGAGCTTGTCCTCATCCGCGAAGATCATCTCCGCGAGCCGTCGTCGCCAGCGATCCCGCGGCTTCTCGCCCGTCTCACCGTGTGTCGTCATGTTGTAGACGCCATTGGCCCAGGCGAGCCAGGCCTCGTTCAGGCCATCCAACGTCGTGATTCTGGCAGCCGCCAGCTCGGCGAGGAAGGCAGAGACGATCAACCGGTTGAAGGCTTCGATCTTCCCATGCCCCATCGGTCGCCGCACCTTCGTGAAGACGATGCCGTGGATCCCGAGACAGGCGATGATGTGTCGCATGTGTTGCGAGCGGTAGACGGCGCCGTTGTCGTAGTAGACGCGAACGGGCTTGCCGTACTTCTGCAGCGACCGTCGGAAGACAAGCTCCAACGCGGGGAGATCGCCTTTGAAGGAGAAGCGCCCGTGCAGGCACATCCGCGAGTGGTCATCCAGGAAGGTGTAGAGCCACGCCCGTCGAAACGACCCTTTCTTCGCCGGGTCTGGAACAAGGGGCCCTTCGAGCATGTCGGACTGCCAGATCTCGTTGGGGAAGCCCGCTTCGAACCGGTCGAGATCCTCGTTCGACCGCGAGGACGGGCGACGCGCGGAGAGGTCCTCGGCCTTCAGCGCCCGGTGCACCGTGCTGCGGCGGGCCTTTCTCCGACCCCTGCGGGGGATCTACGGCCGCCAATGGGCGATGGGTGCCCGGTAGGACCGGGCTGGTCGCGTGCGTGAAGGTCGAAGCAGCTTTCGACCATCGAACCTGGGAAAACAGCCAACCGCACTCCTTCGAGCCGACGGAGGGCATGGTCCTTGCGCTCGGACTTCACCGTGTCGACTGCCGTTGGGTTGCGCCCCCCGAAGACACCGCCGTCATCAGGATGGTGTAGGCCCACGGCCGCGACGACGCGCTCTCGCTGAGCGTGCGCAAGGCTGAGTTGTTCGACTACCTACGGCCCCACAATTACGACCGCCTTCCCCAGCCGTTTGGTGTAGTTCGCGGACAGCACCACCTCCAACTTCTCGCCGCTATCCCGCTCGATCCAGCCCTTCTCCTCATCCAACCGAAAGTGCCATGCCCGAGAAAACGCGGACAGCCAGAGCTCCCGCGTTGGCACCTGCTGCGAGAGCACGAACACCCCGCCGCCCTCGAAGTCGGTCTGCAGGACGCCCTCGGAGAGCCGGTTGTCGACGTCGTCCGAGTCGATGGCGTCGACCTGGTTGAGCAGGTTGCGCAGGGCGGCAGAGACGGTCTTGCGGAAGGCGGTTTCGTCGATCATGCGGCGGTGTAACGTACTTCCGGCGGTGGTCAGCCGCGATCCCCGTCCGAAGGGGCGCGGCCGTAGGGCGTGCTACGGGGCACCCTGGTTGGCCAGTCAAGGTAGGCGTTTTGGCGCCGTCGGCCAGTCAAGGTAGGCGTTTTGGCGCGAGTTCGCGGGGACACGGCGATTTGCGCCGCCGATCCCGGCGCTCGGAGTACCTCGCGCCAGGATCGGCGTTGATTTTTCGGCGTTCCAAGGCCACGTTCGCCGCCAGCCGCCGAAGACGGCAGCCGGCACCGAACGTGCATGGAACGCCGCGCCGGGGGGCCATTGCTCTCGCCAATCGCGCGCTTTCAGCCACTTACGAGGTGAATGTTTGCCCAGCGCCAGCAATGGCCCCCCCGAGGGGTGACGAACGGAACGTTTGCGGAAAACGGCAGGCGCAGGGTACGCTGCATCGTGCGCACCCTTCATCCCGTATGGGCGGTTCCCAGCCTCGCCGTGTTGATCCTCCCGCTCGGCGGATGCGACCGGGGCCACGTGCCCGGCGACTCGATCCCCGGCTCCGAGAGCACGTCGGACTCAGTCGCCGACTCCTCCGGCGATTCCCACTCCGACTCCCATGGCGACTCGCACTCGGAGTCCACCGGGGACTCAAACGCCGAGTCCTCCAGCGACTCCGGCGTCCTCCCAAGCGGCGGCTACGCCTACACCACCAACATGCACGGCACCGGCGCCACGGGTCGGGCGATCCTGCTCGGCACGAAGTCGGTGACGTGGACGAGCGGCGAGCGGACCGACGTCCCCTGCGCGGACACGACGGCGGAGGTGGATTGGTCGCCGAACGGACAGAGCCTGGGCCTGGCGCGGGACTACACCTACCCGGCCGTCCACACGGTCTGGGCGAGCATCACCAGCAAGACCGCGTCGGATTGCGGGGCGACGGGCTCGGGGGATTGCATCGGCGTCGCCCGCCTGGACCCCGGTGCCGACCCGACCCGCGAATTCCAGGTGGACGCGGCGGGGGGCTCGGTGACCCCGGACGCCATCGCCAACGGTGACAGCGTCGCTGTCGCCGAGAAGACCCACTCGCAGGTCTACGAGTGGACATACGGGGGTGGCTCGGCGCGGCAAACGCCGACCTCTGCCTCGGACCTCTCCCAGATGGAGTGGGTCGACGGGGACGCCTTCGCGCTCACGCTCGCGGGCGGCACCTCCTGCAGCTCGCGCACCCAGGGGCACGTCCAGATCGTGCGGGCCTCGACCGGGGCCTCGCTGGCCGACCAGACCGTCTCCCTGCTCTCCGGACAGACCACCTCCAAGCCCGAGGGCATCGACATCGTCCCGATCGACGCCGGTCACAGCGCGTCCTGCACGGATGGCGCGACGCACGTGGTCTACGTCTCGGACTACTGCCAGGACGCGCTGTTCGTCTACACCTGGAACGGGACCACGTTGACGGAGGAGGCCAGCCTCACGCTCGACGACGCGACCATCCAGGGCAACTGCAGCCCAAGCAACGTGCGCTACCACGGCCCCTCCGGCCAGCTCATCGTCTCCTGCCAGACCCGCGGCGCGCTCGAGTTCCTCTCCGTCTCCGGGACGTACGACCAGTGCAATCCGCAGTGGGACCCGGCCACCGGGAACGTGCCGCTCGCATACAGTTCGAGCGACCCGAGCTGCAGCGCGACCCCGGACACCACGCCGTGCGCCACCAACGGCGATTGCTCCGTGCACGACGTGGCCTGGGACGCTGCCGCTGCGCAAGGCTGGGTCTTCACCAACCTGACCCACCACGGCGAGACCGTGGCCATGCGCGTGGACGGCGACCACGAACAAACCTCGCTCTACCGGAGTGTTCCGAGCCCCGCGACCTACGAGCCGCTCGAAGTCAAGATCGTTCGGAGCCCCTGAGAATGCGCCGTTTTCCCCTCCTTCTCCTCACCGCCTGCGGGCCCTTGAAGGCGCCGGCCCCCGCGACGGTCACCGACATCCCGAGCGACGTGACCGGGTTCACGGGCACGGTCTCCTGGACCACGAGCGTAGACGACGCTGTCGTGTGCACCGGCATCAGCGACGTGGTCGGGACCGCTCGCGGCACGTTCAACGATTGTCCGGATTGCGACTTCATCTTTGACGTTCAGGCCACCGCCGAGGCTCCGCCCGCCGACGGCTGCGCGCCCGCCGCGCTCGGGACCTGGATCGACGACCCGGGCGTGGACATCGAGACCCTCCAACACTGGCGCTACGATCCCGGGAGCTGGTTCGGGTACGACTACGGCCACGACGAGGCCTGGGCGCTCATCTATTCCTACTACGAGACCGGCTACTACTACGCCTACGGCTCCTACGGGCAGTACACCAGCGGCTACTGGTATGAGTCCTACTACCCGAACGAATTTCCGCCAGACGGCGTCGTGCTGACGGAAGAGGGGGCGACGATCCCGATGCCTGCGGCGGTCCAGACCCCGACGATCTCCGACTGGTGGACCTACTGCGCCGACAATGCCTGGGCGGGTGCGCACACCTCGGTGATCCCCGGCGCGCCCGTCGACGGCCTGCTCACCGCAGCCGCTCCCGTCGGCGACGTCTGGACGTTTCCCGTCGTCCAAGGGGCAAATGTCGTCGTCCGCGCGGATGAGACGGATGGGGTCGCGAGCGTGTTGCGGCTCTACCTCGCCCAACCGGAGGGCTGCCTCGTCGCCGAGGCCTACGGCGACAGCAACTGCGGCACCCCTGGTGGAACCTGCCCGTCGCTGTCATGGACGGCGTCAGCGACCGGGGATGTTCGCGTTGCCGTCGCCGCCGCCTCCGGTCACGCCGGTGCCTACGCCCTCGGCGTGCAAGTCAGCGATCAGGACGTGACCCCGACGCTGCTCGGCGACGACGTCTCCCTCTACGCCTCGGGCCCGACGACGACGACCACGTCGTCCGCAGCGCTCACCTGGACGCGCTGACCCGGGGGTCACGCGGCGAGGCGACGCTGTTCCGTCACCAGTCGCCGATCCATCACCGCCATGAACAGCGGCGGACACAGCGCGAGGACGACCATTCCCGCGTAGCCTGTGGGTAATTCCGGCGCGTCGGGCATGTGGCGAAGGACCTGGAAAGGACGGGCGGGGTGGGCGTGGTGGTCGGCATGGCGGGGCAGGTCGAAGAGGAGCGCGCGGCCGACGGGGTGGTCGCTCGTCCAGGAGTGCGCGGGCGAGACGCGCTCGTAGGCGACGCGATCCTGGCCGGCTCGAACCGGGCTCCGTGCGCGAGCAAGCCCGTAATGCTCGACGTAGTTGACCGTTTCGAGGAGCAGGACGCCGACGATCGCGCTGGCGACGAACGTGGCGAGACCGACGGGGCCGCAGGCCAGGGCCGCGGCGACGAGGATGCCGACCTCAACCAACTTCCAGCGTAGAACCTGGGCACGGTCGATGTGCAGCGCGTCGACGAAGCTGCCGGTGAGCGACCGCAGCCAGAACGCGTAGAGCACCTCACCTCGACGCGCGCTCGCGGGGTCCTCGGGCGTGGCGACCCGCGCGTGATGACCGCGGTTGTGCTCGACGTAGAAGTGGCTGTACAGCGTGGATGCAAGCAGGATCTTCGCCAGGAACTGCTCAAACCGGCGCGGGCGGTGCCCCAGCTCGTGGCCGACGTTGATGGCGAGGACACCGCACGCCGTGCCGCTGTAGAGCACGGCGCCGACGAGGTCAAACGCGGCGAGCTGGCCCGCGTGGGCGGCGAGCCACAGCACCGCGCCAAGGTGGATCGGGACCGCCGCGTAGAGGAGCAGGTCAAAGGCGCGGTTCTTCCGACGACCCAGCTCCGTTGCCACGTTTGCGTTGCGGCGGTGGCCGGGGATCAGTGCGTCCGCGATGGGGATGGCAACCCAGAAGATTGCGGCAAAGAACCACGGTGAAACCCCGAGGTTCGTCATCGCGTAGGCGGCGACGGGCGGGATGCAGAGGACCAGGGCGTAGGCGTACAGCGGCATGGCGGGCTCCGGGCGTCGGCGTGCGAGTACATACCGAACGTTCGTTATGTACCACACCTCCCGTCGATGCGCCCGATCCGCGTCATGCGGTTCGGGCGCACCCTCTCTCTGTGCAGAGGCGGGATACACCGAAATTCCCAAGGATCATCCATGCCCCAGAAGAACCCCTACCTCGCAGCATTCCTGAACTTCCTTCTCTTCGGCGGCGGAACGCTCTACGTCGGCAAGCGGGTCGTCCCGGCCGTCTTCATGACCCTCGGCGGGACTTTGGCCCAGATCACCGAGATCTACATGTCGCCGCCGTGCAAAAACCTGATCCCGAACCAATGGCCCTTCCTGATCGTCGGCCTCATCGTGCTGAAGATCGGGCTTGCCATTGACGGATACAACGAGGCGCAAGCGGTCAACGCCGGCGGGTAGTGCTATCCTACTCGGATGACCACCCTCCTCGCCCTCTGCCTCCCCGCGCTGGTGTCCACCCTCGCCCGCGCGAGCGACACGATCTACTCCGAAAACTTCGATTCGTACGCCGCGAAAGCGACGCCCACGAACTGGTCGAGCGGCTACGCGACCGACACGTGGAGCACGTACAGCGGCGGCGGGATCTACGCCCAGACGGACGACAGCTCGGGCACCTTCGGCGGCAGCGGCCAACCCATCGACAACCACCTCGTGTACACGGCGGAGTCGTTCACTGACTTCACCATGGACTTCACGATGTACAACGGTGACAACGACTCGTCGGGCGCCGTTTTTCGCTACGTCGACAGCAACAATTACTACCTCGTGTTCTTCTCGCGCGAGGGCTACCCCTCCACTGGCGACGGCACGCCGCGAAACTCCGGCGTCATCAGCGAGCTCTTCAAGATCAGCAGCGGCACGGCCACCAAGTTGGCGTCCTCCACCACGAGCTACACCCAATCGAAGACGCAGGCCGTGCGCATCATCGAGTCCGGGAGCAACATCCAGGTGTGGTTGGACGTGGACGCAAACGGCAGCTTCTCTGCGAGCGAAGAGCTGATGACGGCGTCGGACTCCAGCTTCACGACGGGCGAGATGGGCTTCTGGTGCTACGACAACGGCTCCGCCGAGACCGGCGAGGGAAACACGTGCGTCTACGACGATCTGAAGCTCTCCATCCCGGACGCGGACGGCGACGGACACGGCACGACCGCGAACGGCGGGACCGACTGCAATGACGCGGATGCGACGATCTACGGCGGCGCACCCGAGCTTTGCGACGGGAAGGACAACAACTGCGACGGCACGGTCGACGAGGGCGTCAAGACCACCTACTACCGCGACTCCGACGGCGACGGCTACGGCGACCCCTCTGTCACCAGCTCAGCCTGCTCAGCCCCCGCCGGCTACGTTGCCAACAGTAGCGACTGCAACGACGCCAACTCGGCCGTGAACCCCGCCGCCACCGAGGCGTGCAACGGCATCGACGACAACTGCAACGGCCTCGTCGACGAGTCCGGGGCCACCGGCGAGACCACCTGGTACGCAGACACGGACGGCGACCTCTATGGCGACGCGAGCGTGTACGAGCTCGCCTGCGATCAGCCCGCTGGCTACGTCGCCGACGAGACCGACTGCGACGATTCCGACAGCGCGGTGAACCCCGCCGCCACCGAGGTGTGCAACGGCATCGACGACAACTGCGACGGCACGATCGACGAGGGCGTGAAGACCACGTACTACGCCGACAGTGATTCGGACGGCTATGGCAACGCCGACTCGCAGGAGCAGGCCTGCGCCCAACCCATCGGCTACGTCTCCAACGCAACCGACTGCAACGACCGCAACGCTGCCGTCAACCCCGCCGCGACCGAAGTGTGCAATGGGATCGATGACAATTGCGATGGCGTCGTGGACGAAGGCGTGAAAAACACCTACTACGCAGACGCCGACTCGGACACCTACGGCGACGCTGCGACGAGCGAACAGGCCTGCAGCCAGCCCGCCGGCTACGTCTCCGACAGCACGGACTGCGACGACACCAACCACGGCGTCAACCCGGGCGCCACCGAAGTGTGCAACGGGATCGACGACAATTGCGACGGCAACATCGACGAGGGCGTCAAGAACACCTACTACTCGGACGGCGACAGCGACGGGTACGGGAATTCGACAGTCAGCGAGCAGGCCTGCGCCGCGCCCGCCGGCTTCGTCTCGGACAACACGGACTGCGACGACACCAACGGCGCCGTCAACCCCGCCGCCACCGAAGTGTGCAACGGGATCGACGACAATTGCGACGGCCAGATCGACGAGGGCGGTGTCAAGATCACGTACTACAGCGACGGCGACGCCGACGGCTACGGCAATCCGCGCGTGAGCGAGCAGGCCTGCGCCGCACCCGACGGCTTTGTCGCCGACAACACCGACTGCGACGACACGAACGGCGCCGTCAACCCGGGCGAGACCGAGATCTGTAACGGGATCGACGACAATTGCGACGGCACCATCGACGAAGCCGGCGCCACCGGCGAGACGACCTGGTACCAGGACGCCGACGGCGATGGCTACGGCAACGCCGCCGTCAGCATCACCGCCTGCACCGCACCGGCCGGCTACGTCGCGGACAACACCGATTGCGACGACACAAACGCCTCGGTCTACCCCGGCGCGGTCGAGTCTTCCGACGGCCTCGACAACAACTGCGACGGCAAGATCGACAACGGCGTCGACGCGGACGGCGACGGCCTCGACGACTGGACCGAGGTCAACGTCACCGGCACGGACCCGAACAACGCCGACACCGACGGCGACGGCCTCTCCGACGGCGACGAGGTCAACACCTACGGGACCGACCCGCTCAACGCCGACAGCGATGGCGACGGCCTCTCCGACGGCGACGAGGTGCTCATCTACGGCACTGACCCGCTCAACGCCGACACCGACGGCGACGGCCTCTCCGACGGCGACGAGGTCACGCTCTACGGCACCGACCCGACCATCGCCGACACCGATGGCGACGGCCTCTCCGACGGCGACGAGGTCCTCGTCTACGGCACGGATCCGCTGGTGGTCGACACGGACGGCGGCTCTGTCGGCGACGGCGTCGAAGTGCTGGTCGACGGGACGGATCCGTTGGACCCAAGCGATGACGTCCCGCCCGACACCACCGACACAGACGGCGATGGCCTCACCGACGTGGAGGAGGCCGTCTACGGCACCGACCCCAACAACGCCGACACCGATGGCGACGGCCTCTCCGACGGCACGGAGGTCAACGACACCCACACCGATCCGCTCAACGCGGACACGGACGGCGACGGCCTGACCGACGGCGAGGAGGTCAACACCTACGGCACGGACCCGAACAGCGCCGACTCCGACGGCGACGGGCTCTCCGACGGCGACGAGGTCAACACCTACGGCACCGACCCGAACAACGCCGACACCGATGGCGACGGCCTGAACGACGGCACCGAGGTGAACACCTACGGCACCGATCCGACCAACGCCGACACCGACGGCGACGGCCTGAACGACGGCACCGAGGTGAACGACACACACACCGATCCGCTCAACCCGGACACGGACGGCGGCGGCGTGGACGACGGCACCGAGGTCAACACCAACCACACCGACCCGTTGGATCCGACGGACGACCACCCGGACACGGGGGGCGACAGCGGCGGCGACAGCGGCGGGTCTGACTCGGGCGGCGGCGACACCGGGGACAGCAACCCCGGCGACACCGCAACCACCGGCGACACGGGCGACTCCGGCGTGCTCACCGACACCGGCCTGTCGACGACCTGGCAGGGCGGCGGCGGGATGTCCTGCGCGACCGTGAACGACGGCGGTGGGCTTGGCTACGGGCTCGGCGCGATGTTCGCGATGGCGCTGGTGCTGGGGACGAGACGGAGGGAGTAGTTACCGCCTGACCAGGACATCCACATACGCCGTCCCATAGTTGTCGCTGGTGGTGCAGCTTGAGATCCCCTCAAGCGACCCGAGGCGGATCGTGTCGGTGCTCGACCCGCGCGCGACCTCAAAGTCGTAGCCGCCTGGGTAGGTCGTCGCGCCAGTGTAGTCGGTCGTCGCCAACCCACAGATGCTCGAGCCCCAGTTCAGCGGCAACCCCCAGTTCTCGCCCGCGAATTGGAAGCCGAGGTCGTTGCAGCCCGTGAGGCTGTCCGGGTAGGTGCAGTGCGCGCTGATGGAGCCGCTGTCGTACTTGAAGAGGACGTTCGTCCACGTAAATCCCTCGGCGTTGTAGTAGCTGCCGTCCCAGCTCGTGCCGTAGACCGGGGCGTTGTCCTTCACCCGGGTCCAACCGCCGCCGTCTGTCGTCATGTCGCAGTAATACGGCCCCGCGTCCAGCCAGTACGTGCCGTCGCCGGTCGAGTCGCCGGCGTCGAGGATCGCGGCGCAGTCGGTCGCGGGGCACGAGGCGGTCGAGCCGAGGGGGCAGTCGCGGATGGTCTCGCTCACGCTCGCGGAGGCGCTGTCGGTGCCGTCGCTGGCGACGACAGTGCAGGTCCATGCGTCGCTCCAGGAGACCTCCGTGCCCGAGATCACGCTGGACAGGGCTGAGTCGGCGCCGACCATGGCGCTTCCGTCCACGTCCCACGCGAAGGTGTAGTTCAGCGCGTCGCCGTCGGCGTCGGTGGCGGGCGTGGCGACGGTGCAGGTGAGATCGTCGCCTTCCACGGCCGCTGCGGGCGTGAGCGCGAGGCCGGGTGCTGTGGGCCCGGAGTTGGCGACAGTGACGGTGTTGGAGTCCAGGGTGACGGAGGCGCTGCCATCGCTGACACTCACGGAGACGTAGACGTCATCGTCGCGATCGAAGGCGACCATGCCGTCGAGCGTCGCGCTGTTGCCGCCGGTCGCAACGCCGTCCACGTACCAGGCGTACGACGTTGTCAGCGGGTCGCCGTCGCCGTCGCTCGCGGAGACGGTGGCCGCGAGCGTGTCGTTGGTGTAGGTCGCGGCGGCGCCGGTCGTCGGGGCGATGCTGACACTCGCGACGACGGGGGATGTGTTGGAGATGGTGACGCTTGAGGACACGGGGGTCCCAACGTCAAACCCATCGAACGGGGTGACCGTGCAGGTCGCGACGGATCCGGCGGCAAAGGGACCTGACAGTGTCGTCCCCGACCCGCTTGCTACGCCGTCCACGGTCCACGCGATCGTGCTCTGGTCGGCGTCGCCATCGGCGTCGGCGAAGCTCGCGTACGAGCACGTCAGCGTGCTGTTCTTCGTTGGTGACGTCGGCGCGATGCTCACGCTCCCGACCGTCGGCGCGGTGTTCCCGATCGTCACCGACGCCGTCCCAGCGTCGCTCTCCGCGTAGCCGTCGTCGGCCCGCACCTCGACCTCCCACACGTCCCCGCGCGTGGTCGCGCTCGCGGGCAATGTATTGGTGGCCGTCGCGCCCGAGGCGACACCGTTGACGAACCAACTGTAGGTGTACGTCAGCGCGTCGCCCTCCGGATCCGTGGACGCGGCGGTGACGTTGGCGACGAGGTCGTCGTCGGTGACGGGCGAGGACGGCGACAGTGACACCCCCGGCTCGCTCGGCGCGCCGTTGACCCGCAGGGTGACGAGCGCCTGTGTGTACAGGCCAGCCGAGTCCGTCACCGTCGCGGTGATGACGTGGTCGCCCGCGGAGAGCCCGTTCGTCTCAAACTGCGAGACGCCGGAGCTGTCCGGGGGCCCGTCGTAGAACTCCCCGTTCAGGCTGGATTCCCAGCGCACGTCCAGCGCGCTGGCGACGTCCTCGCTGTCGGACACGGTGGCCTCGAACGCGGCGAGGTCGCCCTCGTTGACGACCTCGCCGTCGGTCGGCAGGTCGATCGTGATGTCGGGCGGGTTGCCGACCGTGTAGATGACGTCGGTGGTGCAGGTGGCGCCAAGCTCGTCGGTCACCTGCATGGTCACGACGTGCGTGGCGACGGAGAGCGCGCTCGTCGGAAAGGTGACGTTGCCGGCCGAGTCTGGCGCGCTGCTGCCGATGTCCCCGTCCTTGTCGCTCGTCCACGCCACCGTGAGCCAATCGGCCGGGACGTCCGGGTCCGAGACCAGCCCGGTGAACGTCACCAATTGGCCGGGCTCGCCCGCGGAGCCCGTCGGGGGCGACGTGATCGCGCAATCGGGCGGTGAGTTGGGTGGCCCCACCGTGATCACGACACTCGCGATCCCCTCGGCGCCGCCGCTGTCGAGCGCATGCAACTCCAGGGCGTGCGGGCCCTCGGGAAGCAGGCTGTAGCCGAGCACCTCGCCCGTTGACGTCGGGGCCGCGGCGACGGCGTCCAACGTCGTCCCGTTGTCGACCCACCACGCCGTGAGTGTCGGGTTCGGGTCCTCCGCGTCGGTGACGGTGCCATCGAAGGTGACGAGCTGGTCGGAGTAGTAGACGCCATCCGCTGTCGGCTCGGCGATGGTGACGACCGGTGTTGCATTGGGCGTCACCTGGAGCGTTGCATAGGCCGAGCCTGTGGAGCCGGTCGGGTCCGTCACGTCCAACCGAACGATGATCGAGCCGGCGGAGCCGGCGTCGGGGACGACAACGTCGCAGGTCGTGGTGCCATCCCCGGCGGGGGGGACCGCTGCGCAGGCGGCGACGTCGTCGACAAACCAGCTCGCAAGCAGCGTATCCGCCGCGTCGTTCGCGTCCGAGGCGCTCCCGCGCAGGGTCACGGTCGCCGCCTGCTTCTCGGTCGTCCCGTCGGCCGGCGAGGTGATGACGGCGACGGGCGGCGAGTCGAATTTGGTGACGCCGTTGTCGACGCAGCCCGCGGCGAGTCCGATCCCAACGATACCAAGCAGATTTACGCGCATTCAGCCTCCAACATCCCCCCTAACCGCCCGCCCGCCCCGGACAATTTCTGGCAACGGCTCAGAATCGCGTAGGGCGTTTCTGAGACGGTGGATTCTTGATACCGGCGCCCCATGCGCGTCCCCCTCTCCCAGCTCGCCCGCTTCTTCACCGCTGCTCCCGGCCCGGATGGCCGGACGTTCGCCGATATTCCGCTGGACGAGCTGGCGCGGGAGCTCAACGCGCGCGTGAGCGAGGTCGAGCACATCCATCGGCACCCGACACGCGAGGCGTTCCGCAGCGTCGTGATCGTGCAGGCCGACCAGCCGCTGAAGAAGGCGGAGACCACCGCGCCCGGTGGCGCGAAGGACGGGTACACGCTCTGGCAGATGTGGGCCGGCAGTCCGCCCACGGGTGCGGGCGAGGATGTCCGCACCGACGTCGCGTACCGCATCGTCGTGGCGGACAAGTACGGGTTGAAGGCCGGGGATCGCGCCGCGGCAGTGCTGGCCGGCGGGACGGTGCCGGACGGGACGAAGATCGCTCCGCGCGACGTCGCCGGGATGGCCAGCGAGGGGGTGCTTGTCTCCGAAGCACAGCTTGGTATTGGGAAAGACGCCGCTCGACCGCTGATCTTCGCGCCGGACACGCCGTTGCATGCAGACCCATGGACAGCGCTTGGCGGCGCCGAGGTGATCCTCGAATTCGACCTGGAGCCAAACCGGCCGGACCTCTACGCGCTCGCGGGCGTGGCGCGCGACATGGGGGCCATCTGGGGCTTGACCCTGCGCCTGCCGAGCGGGTCCGCGCTCGGGGATCTCCCCGCGTTGGACCTCGATCTGCGCCTCGACACCCCGCGCGCCCGCCACTACGCCGGCGCCGGCATGAGCGGCGTGCGCGTCGGCCCTTCGCCCCAGTGGCTCCAGAACGCCATCCGCGCGTTCGGCATGCGCCCGATCAACACCGTCGTGGACGCCGCCAACCTCGTCATGCTGGAGCTTGGCCAGCCCCTCCACACCTTCGACCGCGACCGCATCGCCGGCAACGCCATCGTCCTGCGCATGGCAACCCCCGGCGAGACGATCACCACGCTCGACGCCGTCCGCCGGGAATTGACCGACGAGTGCCTGCTGGTCTGCACCTCCGACGCCACCCACCCCTCCGGCAGCCGCCCCATCGCCATCGCCGGCGTGATGGGCGACGCGTCGAGCGAGGTCCACGCAGCCACCACGGACGTCATCATCGAATCCGCGGCGTTCGACATGGCGGCGGTGCGACGCGCGTCCCGCCGTCTCTCACTGCGCACGGAGGCCAGCCTGCGGTTCGAGAAGGGCCTGCCCCTCGCCACCGTCCAACCGGCGATGGAGCGACTGTGCGGGTTGCTGGGCGAGCTTTGTGGTGCCCGCGCCACCGGCCTCTCGACCATCGGCGAGCCCGTCCCCCCGCCCGTCGCCATCCCCCTCGACCGTTCGAACATCCGCGGCCGGCTCGGGATGGACGTCGCGGACGCCGAAATCGACCGCATCCTGACGGCCAGCGGACTTGTCGTCCACGCCGACCACGTCCTTGCCCCCGAGCACCGGCCCGACCTGCGGATCCCCCAGGATCTCGTTGAGGAGATCGGCCGGATCCACGGCTACACCAACGTCCGCGCAGAGGCGCCCACGCTCGCCCTCCGCGCGCCCGAGACCAACCCCGTCGTCCGCCTCGCCCGCGCCAGCCGCCGGTGCCTCACCGCCGCCGGGTTCGACGAGGTCTACCTCCCCGTGTGGATCGGCGCCGACGACATCGCCCGCTTCCAGCTCGATCCTTCGCGGCTCATCACGCTCATCAACCCGCTCGCGTCCAACCTCACGACCTTCCGGACGACCGCGCTGCCCGCCTTGTTGGAGGCGTGCATCCAGAACCGCAAGGAGCTGGCGTCCTTCGGGCTCTTCGAAGTCGGCCGCGTCTACCGCCGCATCCCCGGGAACCCCGCGAGCGGCGCCATCGACGAGCGCCAGCACCTCTCCGGCGTCTCGCTCGGCCGCGATCTGCTCGATGTCCGCGATGTCCTCCTCGCCCTCGGCCGCACCCTCGGCGCGGACGTGACGGTCGCCCGCCCCGGTCGCCCCGACTTTGCGCTCGCGGACGTCCTGCACCCCGCGCGGAGCCTGTGCCTGGGCGGCTGGGCGACGGCCGGGGAGCTGCACCCGCGCCTGAGCCGCGCGCTGGGCCTGCGCGAGGCGCCGGTGGTGTTCTGGGCCGATCTGGAGGCCCTGCTTGGCGTTCAGGCGGCGCCGGTGCGGTTTGTGCCGCCGCCTCGACACCCCTCCGTGACCGTCGACGTGAACGTGACCGTCGGCGCACGCGTGGAGGCCGCGAGCGTGCTGGCCGCTGTGCCGGAGACGCCGATGCTCACGGCGCGAGAGGTCACGGACGTCTACCCGCTGGCGACCGGCGCGCGGCTGACCGTGCGGCTGACCTGGAACGCTGGGGACCGGTCGCTGACGGCGGAGGAGGCGGCGGCGGGGACGGCGTTGGTCCGGGAGAAGCTGGGGGCGGCGGGGTTCGGGGTGTGAGGGGAGCCGCCCGAATCGTTGACCATATGGTCTGTGGGGACTATCATGGTCCACGAGGTCTATATGAGCACCGTCATGACGCTGTCGGATGCGAAAGCTCGGCTCTCCGAGCTGGTGCGGGGCGTGCGGACGCGTGGGGAGGACGCGGTGATCACGGTCGACGGTGAGCCGGCGGTCCGGCTCGTCGCAGTCAACGCCGGCCCTCGCTCGCTCACCGTCGCGGAGGCCGCCGGCTACCGGGCCCTCATGGCCAGCCTGCCCCGGATCCAGCGCCCGAACTCAGAGTTCAACGCGGTCGATCTCGTCCGCGAAGGGCGCAGGTGACCCCCGTCCTCGACGCTTCGGTGTTCATCGCGGCGATCTCTCCCACCGAGCGCCACCACCCACAGGCTCGGCTGCTCCTGGAGAGTCACCCGGAGACGGAGCCGTTCCTGGTGCCCGAGTTGTTCCGTGTCGAGGTCATCGCCGGACTCTCACGAAGGGGGGAACCGGCGGAGCTCCTCGACACGGTGGACGCCGTGATCCGCGGGCCGAGATTTTTCGCCTGTCCGCTCGACGCCGAGCTGATTCAACGCGCGGTCGACGTCGCCCGCATCGCGCATCTCCGCGCGTACGACGCGGTCTATGTCGCGCTGGCCCTCCTGAGGGGTCAACCGCTCCTCACGCTCGACGCTGAGGTCGCCGAACGCTGTGGTGCCTCCTTCGAGGGTCTACGCGTGCTCTGGGCGAGGTAGGCGCAGGGGGACCGGGCGGCCGCGGATTCTCACAAACAACATTACATGGGTACAACGCCAATACTTGCGCAATCGGGGGGGGTTAGCCGGTAGAATCCCCGGGTGCCTCGTGCGTATTTTCCTTCTTCCTCTGCCCCTCGCACTGCTCTTCGCCTGTAACGGGACGAAGGACACGAACAACACCGGGGACTCGGCCTCCAACGCCGTGGATGCCGACGGCGACGGCTCCCCCGCTGGCGTGGACTGCAACGACGCGGACCCGACCGCCTACCCCGGCGCGACCGAGGTGTGCGACGGCGTCGACAACGACTGCAACGGTACCGTCGACGACAACGCGACAGATGCGACGGCCTGGTACGCAGACGCCGACGCTGACACACATGGCGATCTCGCCACGACGCAGACCGCCTGCACAGCGCCGGCCGGCTATGTTGCGTCCTCCGACGACTGCAACGACACCAATGCTGCGGCCTACCCAGGCGCCACCGAAGTGTGTGACGGCGTCGACAATGACTGCAACGGCAGCGTCGACGACAACGCGACCGACGCGACGACCTGGTACGCGGACAGCGACGGTGACACCTACGGCGACTCCGCCACGTCCATCGCCGCCTGCGAAGCGCCTGCGGGCTACGTCGCCATCGACACCGACTGCGACGACACCGACGCCGCCACGCACCCGGGCGCGACCGAGAGCTGCGACGACCCCGTCGACCGGAACTGCGACGGTTCAGTAGGCTATGCAGACGCAGACGGCGACGGCTACGCGGCGTGCGACGACTGCAACGACGCCGACGCCAGCGTGCACCCCGGCGCCGTCGAGATCTGCGACGCAGCCAACGTGGACGAGGACTGCAACGGCGTGGCCGACGACGCCGACAGCGGCGCCACCGGCCTCATCACCTACTACCGGGACGTGGACGGCGACGGCTACGCTGCGGGCACCGAGACGTCTGTCACACAATGCGACGCGCCGAGCGGGTACACCTCCGCGACGGGCGACTGCAACGCCTACGACGCCAGCATCAGCCCCGCCGCCACCGAGGTCTGCGACGGGGTCGACAACGACTGCGACGGCCTGACCGATGACTCGGACCCGAGCGTGGATTCGAGCACCTACACCACCTGGTACAAAGACGCCGACTCCGATGGTTACGGCACCTCAGCCACCCACGTCGCGACGTGCGATGCGCCCGCGGGCTTTGTTGCCAATGCAACGGACTGCAACGACACCAGCTCCGCGATCAACCCCGCCGCCGTCGAAGTGTGTGATGCGTCCGACGTCGACGAGAACTGCAACGGCGTCGCCGACGACGCCGACTCCGGCGTGACCGGCACGACGACCTGGTACGCGGACACGGACGGCGACGGCGACGGAAACGCGTACTCGACCGTGGCGAAGTGCTCGATGCCCGCCGGGTACTCGGCCAACGCCACGGACTGCGACGACACCCGTTCGGACGTCCACGTCGGCGGCACCGAGGTCTGCGACGGGTCCAACACGGACGAGGACTGCGACGGCCTCGTCAACGACGCGGACCCGTCCGTCACCGGGAAATCGACCTGGTACCTTGATTCCGACGGTGACAACTACGGGCTGACGGCGTCCACTGAGAGCTCTTGCGTGGCGACGAGCGGCTACGTCGCCGCCAGCGGGGACTGCAACGACGCTAACGCGGCGATCAACCCCGGCGCGACCGAAGTCTGCGACGCGGCCAACACCGACGAGGACTGCGACGGCCTGACCGACAACAACGATCCTTCGGCGTCTGCCGCGACAAAGTCCTCGTTCTACCGGGATGCCGACTCGGACGGGTACGGCAGCACGACGGCCACGGCGTACTGCGACCTGCCGTCCGGCTACGTCACCAACAACTCCGATTGCAACGACAGCAATTCTGCGATCAACCCCGGCGCGCAAGAGGTCTGCGATGCGTCCAACACGGACGAGGATTGCGACGGGGTCGCTGATGACAATGACAGCAGCGTGTCGACCACGGGAATGACCACGTTCTATCTGGATACGGACGGGGACGGCTACGGGTTGACGGGAACGACGGAGCAGCGGTGTGACGCGGGCGGCGGGTTTGTCGCGACGGGCGGGGATTGCAATGACGCGTCGAGCAGCGTCCATCCCGCCGCGACCGAGACGTGCAATTCGGTCGACGACAACTGCAACGGCAGCGTCGACGACGGCCTCACCCTCTACTACACGGACGCCGACTCGGACGGCTACGGCAGCGAGACGGCGACGGGCTCCTGCACGCACTCGGCCGGGACCGTCAGCAGCAACACGGACTGCAACGATGCAAGCTCCTCGATCCACCCGGGAGGTACCGAAATCTGCGACGCCGGCAGCGCCGACGAGGACTGCGACGGCCTCGTCAACGACGCGGACCCGAGTGTGACCGGGACGACGTCGTACTACGTCGACGCGGACGCGGACGGGTTCGGTAGTGACACGGCCACTGCAAATAAGTATTGCACGGCGCCGAGCGGGTATGTCGACGACAGCACCGACTGCGACGACACGAACGCGGATGTGAACCCAGCGGCAAGCGAGCTTTATGGGGATGCGATTGACGACAATTGTGACGACGTCACGGCGCCGACCGCTGATTCCTGCACCGGCTACAGCGTACCGGGGGACTACGCCACGCTCTCCGACGCCATCAGCGCGAAGGTCTCCACGATCTGCCTCGGGGCGGGAACGTTCACCGGGAACGTCACGGTAAAGACCAACGTCAGCATCTACGGTCAGGGCCGGGACGCCACGTCCATCACTGGGTACGTCAAGGGCACGACCTCGTATGCCCTGAGCGTCTACGATGCGGAAATCACCGGAGGAGTGTACACCTACGGCGGCACCCTGGGGTACGACACAATCGGCTGTACGGCCGCTGCCTACGGATCCGTCTACGCGCAGCAGGGCACCTTCGCCAACATCACCCTGGAGGGTGACGACATCTCCTGCCCCGGGAGCGCAGCCATCCGGGATGATGGGACCCTCCGGGTCTACGATTGCTACCTGCACGATTCGACCTACGGGGTGGACGCTGGTTTGGATGCTCGCTCCATCTGGCTGGAGAACAATCTGTTCGATGGCAACACCACCGCCATCTACGTGAGCGACTACGGCGCGACGACAGCCTATTCGACGCTCTACCTCTACAACAACTTGATCGTGGACAACACCACGGGGATTAATGACGCCTTCGGCCACTCCGGCAGCCAGGCCTATGGGGACTACAACCTGCTCTATGGCAACACGTCCAACTACAAGGGCACGACCGTGAGCGGGTCAAATGACATCAAGTCCGACCCGTTGCTCGACACGAGCTACAGCCCGCCTCGATTGGAGTCCGGGTCGCCTGCAGACGGCGGGGGTAGCTCCACCTACGAGCGGTCCACCGACTACTGGGGAGTGTCCCGATCGTCGACCGTTTTCAGCATCGGCCCGGTCGAGCCATAGGCGCCGCCGCGAACGAGCCCGACGCGGTGGAACACTGACCCGCACCGCTCAGTCCCCAATCCCCGCCAACCACCCGTCGATCCGGTCCAGATCCCCGTCCAACCCCGGCATCAGCGCCAGCACCGGCTCCAACTCCACCACATCGGTTGCGACCCCGAAACGCCGGCGCGCCGCTTGCCCCTACCTGATGCCCTGCATTGGGCCGGAGCACCGGCCAACAGAAGCGCCACCCGCCCCGTCACAACGCGATCGCCTCGGCCCCGATCCGCGGTCGTCTTGACCCCAGCGCCCTCGCCCCTCCGCGGTCAGCCGTTCGCAGCCAGCGAGGGCAGCCGCTCCGGCAACGTCCGGATCGACACCGCCTCCACGCGTTCGGCCATCGGCCAGCTCTCGTCTCCCGCGTGGACGACCAGCAGCCGCTCGAGTTGCAGGTCCGCCAACGCGATCCGCATGGAAGGGGTGAGGGTTGGGGCCGAGGTGAGCTTCACCTCGACGCCTACGCGTCGTGCGCCGCGGGCCCACAGCAGGTCGAGCTCCGCGCCGTCCGCAGTGCGCCAGAAGTAGAGGTCCTGGCGCTCAGCGTTGAGCAGCCGCGCCGTCTGATCGATGACGAACCCCTCGAACGAGGCCCCGCACCCGGGGTGACCGAGGACCGAGCGCTCGTCATCGAGCGACAGGAGCGAGTGGAGAATCCCGGGATCCGACAGGAACACCCTGGGGGACTTCACTTGTCGTTTGCCGATGTTCGCGTGCCACGGCTGGAGCGTGCGCACGACGAGCGCCTGCGCGAGGTGGTCGAGGTAGCGGCGGACCGTCATCTCGGAGACGCCGAAGGAGCGCGCCAGCTCGGCGCCGTTCCAGAGCTGGCCGTGGGAATGCGCGAGCATTGTCCAGAACCGGCGCATGGTGGTGGCCGGGACGGCGATCCCGAGCTGCGGCAGGTCGCGCTCCAGGAACGTGCGGACGAACGCGGCGCGCCAGACCACGGAAGCCGGCGCAGGATCGAGGAAGGCGCGCGGGAAGCCGCCGCGGACCCAAAGGTCCCTCCAGCGATCACCGCCGACCGCCGCCAGCGAGAACCCGTCCAGCTCCTGGTACGCGATCCGGCCCGCGAGCGACTCCGAGGCCTGCCTCAAGAGCGCGGGGGCCGCGGAGCCGAGAACGAGGAACCGGGCGGGGGAGTCGGGCCGGTCGGCCAGCACCCGGAGCACGGGGAAAAGCTCCGGGCGGCGCTGGACTTCGTCGAGGACGACCAGTCCGCGCAGTGACCCCAGGGCGAGCATCGGGTCAGCAAGCCTCGCCGCATCGCCAGGATTCTCAAGGTCGAAGCTGGATGTGGGGCCGTCCCAGCCGCGGATGAGCTCGCGGGAGAGCGTGGTCTTTCCGATCTGCCGGGGCCCCAGTATGCCCACGACCGGGAACACGGTGAGCAACCAGCGCACGCGCGCGAGCTCGGTAGAACGAAGAGAATGCACCGAACACCGCCTTTCTAACAGATGCTGTTAGCATTACGGGGTAGATCCCGCAACGGCGCTCCGGCGCCGGGAGCGCCGCCGATCCCGGCGCTCGGCACGCCTCGCGCCCGCGTCGGCGTCAGCGTATGCCTGAACGACGAATCGGCCTCACTCGCGAACGCGGACGCCGAATGGCAGGGGCCCGACTGCCCCCGGACACGGACGTCCAGCGCTCACTCCCCGATCCCCGCCAACCACCCGTCGATCTGGTCCAGATCCCCGTCCAACCCGGGCATCAGCGCCAGCACGCGCTCCAACTCCACAACATCGGACGCGACGCCGAAAAGCCGGCGCGCGGCTTGCCCCTTCGTGATGCCCTCATCCGGCCGGGTACTGGCCCCTGCCCGGATCCCGGGCTCCCAGAGGGAGAAGGGGAATACCATTGGTTCATGGCCGGTTGTTGTGGCTCTCGATCTGTCCATGCAGATCAGCCCGAACGGGGGAAGGGTAGGAGAAATGCCCAACCTCTCCGGGCGCCCTTGCCCGCTGCATCGTGAATCCTCGGCGACCTCCGCCAGCAGAAGCGCGCTCCTCCCCGTCACCACGCGATCCCCTCAACCGAGATCCGTGCCGGCAGCCCCGGCGACGCCCGCTCCAGCTCCACGAGATCGACCGCGAGCCCAGGAATGCCGACGAGTTCCTCCTGCGCCGCCGGCATCTCGCCGGACCGCAGCCCACGAACGGCCACGTCCGCGTCGCTCTCCTCGCGGTGGCGAAGCCGGGCCCGGGTCTCGTCGGATGGCTAAGCTCGCAGCACATCCGTAGCGTACCCACTTACCTCCGCACCCCGCGCTACCCCCTCACCGCCCGCCGCCTCCGCTTTGGTTGTGCGGCGGGGGGCGGCACCGGCTCAAACGTGACCCGCTCATACACCTCGTCGAACGGGATCGCCAGGTCGAGCGCGGCGAACGGCACCTCGCCGCTGGTCCGCTCGTCCAGCGTCCACGTCCCGTTCGGGTTCCGGGTCTGGATCTCGACCAGCCGACGCCGAGAATCCACGAGCACGATGGTCTGGACGCTCGCCCGGTGCCGGTAGTGCGCGACCTTGACCACGCGGTCAAGGTTCTCCGTGGAGTCGCTCAGCACCTCGATGATGACGCGCGGGTTGAGCAGCGACGGCGGGTTTGTCGGCGAAAGCTCCGGTGCGCCGCAGAACACGACCAGATCCGGGTATGCGTAGAGGCCGGTCTCGGCGGTGTGGACGCGGAGATCGGAGCCGACGGCTTGACAGGGGCCTCCTCGCAGCCGGCCGATCAAGCCGCTGAGCAGCGCCGCTTGGACGAGCGCATGGTTCACGGACGATCCCGCCATCGCCAGGATCTCGCCGTTCAGGAACTCGTTCTTCGTGGGGCTCGCGGCCTCCATGGCGAGGTATTCGGCTTCGCTGTACCGTTCGGTGGCGCGGGCGAGCATGTGACACCGTAAGTCGCTCGGCGGCGTGGTGCGAGGAGGCTGGCGCCTGGGCCGCCCTGCTCACCCCCGCGGCGGCGTCCACGCTGCGCGCCAAGAACGTCCACGTTACCAGCGGCGCACGCTAAGAACGCCCGCGTTACTACCGCTCCACGCTGCGAACGTCGCCGTTCCCAGCGCTCCCGGAGCCCCGTTGTCCCGCACCACTGGCCGGTACGAACTCACCATCGCCGGCGGCGAGCGCGTACGCGCGTTCGTCCCCGATCCGCTCCCGCCGACGGACCCGCCGCTCGACCTCTCGCGGCTCAACGCCCGACTTCAGTCGGCCGACCGGGCCCTCGCGCGCCTGGAGGTGGCGGGCGCCATGGTGCCCTCCCTCGATTGGTTCTTGTACGCCTTCGTCCGCAAGGAAGCAGTCATCTCCTCGCAGATCGAGGGCACGCAGGCCACGCTCGTCGACCTGCTCAACCACGAGGCTACCCACACCGGGCCGGAGTCGCCGGAGCCGACGGCAGACGTCGAGGAGATCTGCAACTACGTGGACGCGCTCGCGTTCGCCCGCGCCCAGCTCGTCGACCCCAATGCGCCACCGCTTTCGATGCGCCTGCTGAACGCGACCCACGCTCGGCTGATGCGGGGCGCCCGGGGGGCGACGAAAATGCCGGGGGAGGTGCGGCGGAGCCAGAACTGGATCGGCGGATCACGGCCTGGAAACGCGGCCTTCGTGCCGCCGCCGGTGATGCTGCTCTCCGAAGGACTCTCCGCCTTGGAGCGCTACATCCACGCGAACGACGAACTGCCGCCGCTCATCCGGGCGGGCCTGCTGCACGTCCAGTTCGAGACCCTGCACCCCTACCTGGACGGCAACGGGCGCATCGGACGGCTGCTGGTCAGCCTGCTGCTGGAGCACTGGGGGGTGCTCTCGCGCCCGCTCCTCTACCTGTCCCTCCACTTCAAACGCCACCACGCCGAGTACTACCGGCGGCTCGGTCTGGTGCGGCTGGAGGGGGATTGGGAAGGTTGGCTCGATTTTTTCCTGGACGGGGTCGCGACCATCGCGGACGAGGCGGTCGACTCAGCGCAGGCGCTCTTCGCGCTCGTCGCCGCGGACCGAGATCGCGTGCTCGCCCGACCGGAGGTGGCGGTGGCAGCAGTGCGCCTGTTCGAACGGCTGCCGACCCACCCGATCGTCACGTCCTCGTCGGTGATGCACGTGCTGACGACCACGCGCCCCACCGCCGCGCGCGCCATCGACACGCTGGTCGCCGCGGGCGTCCTCGTCGAAACAAGCGGCAAACGCCGCGACCGGACGTTCGCGTATGAAGCGTACCTCGTGCACCTGCGCGCGGGCACGGAGCTTGGCTAGCCAGTTCCCTGCCGCCCCTCACCCCCTCGTCGGCGTCCACGCCGCACGCCTCAAAAAGCTCCCGCGCAGGTACTCGTGCTCGATCACCGTCGCCATCTCGCTCACGTCGCGGAACTGGTCCCAGTCCACGCCGATGACGGGCACCGAGCGTGAAATGTCCGCGATGAACCGCTCGTACTCGTCGTAGAGCGCCACTAGGTAGTCCATCGTGATGCCCGACTCCACGTCGCGCTCGCGCTTCTTGATGCGTTCGAACGACCGTTCGGGCGTCACGTCCAGGTACACGATCACGTTCGGCCGGCACATGAAGTTGGACATGTGTTTGAAGAGCGACAAGTAGTTTCGGTAGTCCCGCTCCTCCATGATCCCGAGCGTCACCAGCGTGCGCGCGAACACGGCGTCCTCGTAGATCGTGCGGTCCTGAACACCACCGCCGCCGCGCCAGATGATCTCCTGATGCTGCTGGAAGCGCCGGTTGAGCAGGTAGATCTGCGTCGCGAACGCGTAGCGCGGCGTGTCGCGGTAGAAGTCCGCAAGGTACTCGTTGTCCTGAACGGGCTCGAAGTACACGGGCAGGTGGAGGTGCTCGCCAAGCGCCGTCGCCAGCGTGCTCTTGCCTGCGCCGATCATGCCGGCGATCCCGATGAACAGGTCCTGTAGACGCTCCAACGCTCACCTCTCGCCGGCCGGGCTAACTCCTTTCCGCGGGCCGTCAGTACGTCAGGCTCCCGTAGTTCCAGTACGCCGTCAGGGTCGTGTTGCCGACCGAGTCCTCGACACTCGTCACCGAGTAGGTCTCGGAGCGGACTGCGCCGCCGGAGTCGGTGCCCGTGGTGCCGCCGCTGCCGGAAAAACTCATGTCGATGGGGTAGGCCGAGTAGGGGTAGAACCTCATGTAGCTGAACGCGGGTCCGGTCATCTTCGCGTAGAACTGCGTGCCCGTGGAGTTGTAGTGCCACGTGCCGGTGCCGTCGACTTGCGCGTTCTCACAGCCGGTGGTGACGGTGCTGGAGGCGGCGTCGTAGGTCAGCACAGTATCGAAGCGGAACTCGCAGGCGCGGCAGATGGGCTTGTCCTCGGTGCCCGTGAACGTCCAGCTCAGGTCACAGTTGGCCTCGCCCGTCGCGCTGCCGTGCGTGAGGTACTGGATGGCCCAGGTGCCGCTCGACGTCGCCGCTCCGCTCGGGATCGTGGCGCTGAACGTGTAGATCTCGTGCGTCCCCTCCCACGGGATGATGCTGACGGAGTCGGTCGTGGCCGAGACGGCGTCCGTGCCGTCCGAGACGGTGGCAACGCAGTACCAGACGTCGTCGACCTCGGTGGCCGACGCGGGGACGGTGTCCGTGTCGCCAACGTCCGTCGCCTCGACGCCGTTGCGGTACCACACGTAGTCGTAGGTCAGCGTCGTCCCGTCCGCATCCGTCGCGCGAACCTTGACTTTCAGGTCGTCAGCGTCCTTCGGCGAGGTCGGGCTAAGGGTCGCGGAGGTGATGACCGGGGCGGTGTCGGTGACGGTGACCGACGCGGTCTGTGGATCGGACGCAGCAACGCCGTCTGTCGTCGAATAGGTCGCCTCGAACACGTCCCCGCCGCGGACCTGCAGCCCGTCGATCTCGGTCAAGCCGTCCCAGTCCACATGGTAGGCGCCGTTGCGGTACCATTTGATCGTGGTGGTGAGCGTGTCCCCGTTCGGGTCGGTGGGCGGCGTGTCGTAGATGAGGTTGAGCGTGTCGCCGGGGTTCGGGGCGAGGGGCTCGATGTGGGCGAGGATGGAGGGCGCGTCGTTATGGACGGTCGCGGACGCCGTGCCCGTCGGCCCGTCCTGCGCCCCGTCGTTGGGCGTGACGACGACGGTCCAGACCGAGCCCTGGGTCAGCTCGGACGCGGCGACGGTGCTGGTCGTGAGATCGGGGCGATCGGTCGAGTCGACGGACCAGGCGTAGCCGTAGGTGACCGTCTGGGACTCCGGATCGACCGATGGCGTGCTGATCTGCGCGACGAGGTCGACGGCGCCGGAGGGGGCTGCCGGCAGGAGCGCGACGCCCGGCGCGGACGGGGGCTGGTTCGACGAGCTGTCGACGTCGGTGTCCGTATCGGTGTCCGTGTCGGTGTCCGTGTCGGCCGAGGACGAGTCCTTTGACGCGTCCTTTGGCTTGCAGGCGGCTGGGCCGAGGAGGAGGAGCGGAAGGATCGCGAAGAGGAGGGCGTTCGATGGGCGCATGGCCTCGTCTACCCGATCGCAAGCGGGTTCGTCTACTGAGCCAGCTCCCCCGTCCGGTCAAAGCCCACCATCAGGCCGACCCACTGCTCCGGCGTCCCCGCGGTCTTGCCGGTCTCGTCCGGTCCGGATCGCGCGGCGAGGGCGACGCGAAAGCGGCCACAGGGCTCCCAGAGGGCGCCCCCGAGCTGGGCGGTGAGGTCGGGTGACCACGCGTACTCCTCTGCCGTCTGCACGTCGACCGCGAGGTAGGGTGTGAGGCGCCAGGGCCCAAAGACCTCGGCGCCGACCTGACCGGCGAAGGGGAGCGCGGCTGGCAGCTCGTGGATGAGGGCGTGCCCGCCGAGGTACACATGCGCGGTGATGCCGAGCGGGCCGTCGAGGTCGCGACTGCCGTACAGGCCAACGAATTCGCGGCTGTAGGGGTCGAGGTTCGTCGGGTGCTCGCCGGACTTCCGGATGCCGTCGCCGTAGTGGGCGGAGATGTGGACCCACTCGCCGCGAACGGCCCACGGGCCCGAGCGCACGTCCACCGGCAAGCCGAATTCCCCGTCGAACGTCTGTAGATCGAAGGTGAGCTGGCCGCCTGCACCGAACTGCATGAACGCGCCGGCCATCAGGCCCACCTGCGCCTCAACATGGGAGAGCGATCTGACTTGGACGAACGGGAAGTCTGCGCCGAGACCGGCGTCGATCGCGAGGCCGCTGGTGCCCGCGCGCAGAAGGACGGTCGAGAGCGGCGAACGGGTGTCGGCGATGGGCAGCGCCCAAACCGACTGGGCGGGCAACGCAGTGACGATCAGCGGCACCGCTCCTCCGCGAGGGTGACCGCGCGAGCACATGCGGACGCCAAGCCGGGGTCGCCCGAGAGCAGCGCTGCCTCAGCCCCCAGGATCGCGCGCAGCGCGCTGGCCTCCGCCGCGCCCTCGCAACGGACCGCCCCCATCAGCAGCTCCCGCCCGAGCCGCTCCCGCTCGATCGTCCGGCTCCGCGCCGCCACCGCTCGCACCGCGTCGTACACCTCCCTCAGCCGCAGCGGCTTCAGCAGCACGTCCGTCGCGCCCGCCTGCATCACGGCGATGGTCTCCGGAACGCTCAACGACGCCGCGATCGCCAGCAGGCCGCAGCCCCACGAGCCCGACTCCGGGTTGGCGCACTGCCGCAGCAGCTCGGCACCTTCCGCGTCTGGCAGCTCCGTCTCCGTCATCACGACGTCGTGACGCGAGGTCGCCAACGCCACGCGCGCGGCTGCAGCCGTGTCGACAGCGACCACCTCCAGCCCGCGACCACGGAGGTATTCGCGCAAGAGCTCCCGCTCGGGCAGGTTGGGGTCGACGAGCAACACTCGGATCGGGGCTGCGGGGCGCGGAACGGCCTTTGGCTTCACGGGGGTGGGCGTAACCCTTGGGGCGCGCGCACCCCAGATCGCGCGGCCCGGGCGTCCCACCCGGCAGCGCTGGCACCGGCATCGAGCGGCCAGAATCCGGAACTCCAGCCCTGTTTCCTTAACAATCCCATCCAGACGCTCAACGCCCGACGGCTGGCACGCCACGTGCTTCAACCCTCCCCTCCGAGGTCCTCATGCACCGCACCGTCCCCCCCTCCCTCGTCGCCAGCTCCCTCGCCGTCGCGCTGCTCGTCGGCTGCACCGACTACGGCTTTCACGGCAAGCCGGGCGACCCCAACAAGCCCTGGGACACCGCCAGCGACACCGCCCTCGACACCTCCGCCCCCATCGTCGACACCGGCGGGACGCCCGGCGAGACCGGCCCGGCGGGCGACACCACGCAGGACACCGGCCCCTACCCGGACACCTCCCACAGCGACACCGGACAGCCAACGGGCGACACCGCCCCGCCAACGACGACCGACGGGTGCTACGAGCCGGACGGTGGCTACGCCTCCAACCCCGCCGCCCGCATCTTCACGACCGACAGCACGTCCAAAGTCAAGATCACGTTCATCGAGTCCTCCACCGACTACCAGGACGTCCTCTACGAGGACTCCCCCGAGGTCAAGCGCCTCATCACCGCCTACACCGACACGCCCGGCAAGATCCTCCGCCTCGGCCCCTACCCGACCGACACCGAGCTCATCTTCGGGATCGACGTCCTGAGCACCGGCGACCACTACCAGTCCGGCCCCTCGACCCGCAACAGCGACGGCGTCGCGCACGTCGCGGTGACGTACCTCGGGTCCTGCACCTGGCAGATCGGCTTTGAGGACCTCAACGGCGGCGGCGACCGCGACTACAACGACGTCGTGATGCAGGTTTCGGGGATGCTCAAAGAGGAGCTGTGATCAGCGCCCTTCGATCGCAAAGACCTCGCCGGCCGCCGAGTCCCCGCGCGGCGCAGCGATGCCGATGTCGTCGATGCCGTCGCCGCCAAAATCGCCGGCGCTGGAGAGCCTGCCGCCAAGCGCGTCCCAGGTGCCGGACGTGCCGACCGAGGCCGTCGCATCGGCAGTCGAGAGATCGCCGCGGCCAAACTGGTCGCCCGTGTAGAAGTAGACATGGTCGGTGGCGCTGCCGGCGTAGGTGTACCAGTAGGCGGGCGTCGCCGAGCTGGAGAGGGCGGGGGCGGAGACGGCGAGGTCGTACTGGCCGTCACCGGTAAAATCGCCAGCCGACAGCGAAAAGCCGAAGCTGGAGCCGCCGTCGCCCTTCATCACGACGTCCGCGGCGCCAGCGACATCCTCGCCGGACTGCACGCCTGCGTCCATGAACACGTAGGCCTCGTCGACGCCGAAGCTGCCGAGGACCAGATCGTTCTGGCCGTTGCCGTCGAGGTCCACGACGAGCGCCTGCCCGTAGCCGGTCTCGTCATTGTCGTTGTTGCCCCGGATGATCCAGTCCGCGGTCGACTCACCGGAGCCCTTCTGGAACGCGTCGGTGAACACGTACCAGGCGCCCGAATTCGTGCCGTTGCCGTCTTGATCCGGTGCGCCGAGGATCAGCTCCGGGTGCCCGTCGCCGTCGAGATCCCCGCCGCCGACGCCGATCCCGAAGTAGTCGCCGTACGTTTCGCCTTCGAGGCGCCCGGCCGCGTCGTCGAGGTCGTAGTCCGTGTTCGCGTCCGCGCCGGAGACGACGTAGACGACGCCCCGGTAGTACGCGCTGGAGCTGGTGGACGCATAGGGCTCGGCCAGGACGATGTCGTCAACGCCGTCGCCGTCAAAATCGAGGTTCGCGAACGGGATGGCGCCGCCGTAGCTGGTCGCACCACCGGTGAGCTTGCCCCAGGTGTCGCCGACGGACATCGAGCCGGCGTGGGCGCCATTTCCCTCAAAGATATCAGCCTTCGTGCCGCCATAGTAGTCGTAGACGCCGCAGACGAGGTCGGGGCTGCCGTCGCCGGTCTGGTCACCGAGCGCGGGGCCGATCCCCGCGCCATAGTACGCCCCGGTCGAGACGTTCGCCTCGTCGTAGTCGGTCACGGGGCCGTCGGCGCCCGAGACATCGCGCCCGGAGACGACGTACACGTACCCGGCCGCAGAGGTGCTGATGACGAGATCGTCCTGCCCGTCGCCGTCAAAATCCCCGGTCGCAACGCCGGATGAGCCGAGGTAGCTGTTGTTGGAGCCGATGAACGTGCCGCTGGCGACCTCGGACGCGACCCCGTCGTCGATGATGCCGTCGCAGTCGTTGTCGAGGTTGTCCCAGACGTCGGGCGCGCCGGGGTGGACGAGTGGGGAGCCGTCGTTGCAGTCGCCCTCGGCCTGCGTGTACCCGTCGCCGTCCTCGTCGATGGTCAGGCACTGGTCATTCGCGGCGTTGGGCGTGCCGTAGTCGCCATCCGCCATCCGGGTGGCGGGGTTGCACCACCATGCGCCGCTGCGCGCCTCGCTCGCGACGTCGTGGTCGGGGTCGAGGGTCATGCTGGAGCCGGCGAGGACCGGCCAGGTGGCGTCCCAGGAGACGTCGAAGATCGTGGTGTTGTTGATCTGGAGGCCGAGCTCGTCGGCGTCGTCGAGCTGGACGATGTTGCCGTCGTACCCGTAGGCCGCGCCGACGCCGCCGTTTGCCGAGTCGGAGATGTTGGCGGCGAGCACGACGCGCGCGCCTGCGGGGATGGGCACGCTCGCGTTGATGACGGCGCTCTCCGAGCCGCTCACGATCGTCCATTCCTTCAGGTCGATGTCGCGCGTCGATACGTTCAGCACCTCGAACCACTCGGCGTCGCGCTCGGACAACGCGAGCGGGTGCGTCATGATCTCGGTGATGATGACGTCGTTCGGCTTGACGAAGTCCTCGTCGATCGCCCCATCGCAGTCGTCGTCGATGCCGTTGTCGACCTCGCTCGCGCCGACGTACACGGTGGGGTTGGTGTCGTCGCAATCGTCGCCGCTGTTGACGTATTGGCTAGCCTCGTGCCCGTCGCCATCCTGGTCGTAGTCGTCGGCGCCATCGCAGTTCTCGTCGATGCCGTCGTACCAGACCTCGGTGGCGCCCGGGTTGATGGCGGCGTTGGTGTCGTCGCAGTCATCGCCGCCGCTGGCGAGGCTGTCGTAGCCGTCGCCATCGACATCGTTGGGGTTGGCGACGCTGTCGTGGGTCTCGGCGGCGGTGTCGTCGCCCAGCGAGACTTTTTGAGGCGTGCAGCCGGCGAGGAGAGCAACCGGGAGGCCGAAGAAGGCGAGGATGAGCGTGGGGTGGGTGCGCATGAGCGCATCATAGCCCCGAACGGTCGAGATTGGCCGGGGCCCGCGCCCTCCGCCGGCGTATACTCTCTCCCATGCTGGACGCCTCGCCGCGCCTCCTCGCCGTCGGCACCGCCAACCCGCCCGAAAAGGTGCGCCAGGAGGACCTCCTCTCGCGCTTCAAGATCGACGATCCGCGGATCCGCTCGCTGTTCACGTCGAGCCACATCCTCACGCGCCACCTGTACCTGCCGGAAGCGGGCCCGGACGGCGCGCCGCACGAGACGCAGGGCGAGCTGCTCAAGAAGCACAAGTGGGGGGCGATGCAGATCGGGCCGCAGGCGGTCGACGCGTGCCTCGGGCAGGTCGGGCTGACGGTGCGGGACATCGACCATCTGATCTGCATCACAACGACCGGGTTCCTGGCGCCCGGCTTGACGGCCCTGCTGATGGGAAAGATGGGCTTTCGCGAGGATTGTTCACGGGCAGACGTGGTGGGGATGGGGTGCAACGCGGGGCTGAACGGGCTGAACCTGGCGACCGCCTGGGCCAGCGCGAACCCCGGCAAGAACGCGCTGATGGTCTGCATCGAGGTCTGCTCGGCGGTGTACGTCTTCGACAACACGATGCGCACCGCCATCGTGAACTCCCTGTTCGGGGACGGCGCTGCTGCCGTGCTCGTGCGCGCCCACATGAGCGACGACCGCGGCCCGCCCGTCCCCCACGTCCTCGGCTTCAACAGCCACCTCATCCCCAAGGCCGTCGACGCGATGCGCTACGACTGGGACGACGAAGCCGGAAAGTTCAGCTTCTTCCTTGATCGCGACATCCCCTACGTGGTCGGCGCCAACGCCCCGCGCCCCGTTGGCCGCCTGCTCGCCCAGCACGGCCTGAAGCAGCGCCACGTCAACCACTGGATCGTGCACTCCGGCGGCAAGAAGGTCGTGGACGCCATCAAGTACAACCTCGGCCTCACCGACTACGACGTGCGCCACACCCACTCGATCCTGCGTGACTACGGCAACCTGTCGAGCGGCTCCTTCCTGTTCAGCTACCAGCGGTTGATGGCCGAGGGCAAGGTTCGCCGCGGTGATTTTGGAATCATGATGACGATGGGGCCTGGAAGCACCATCGAAACCGCGCTCATCCGCTGGAGTTGACCATGCCCACGCCCTCACAATTCGAGACCCTCCGCTACGACGACGACGGCGACATCGCCACCGTCCGTCTCGTCCGCCCGCGCATCAACGTGAAGCAGCTCCAGGAGTTGGAGCGGGTCTGCGACGCGCTGCAGGACACTTCAAAGGCTTCGCTGGTTATTTTTCGAGGCGCGAGCCAGGGCATCGACTTCACGGATTTTGACCCGAAGGTGGGGCTGGACATCCACGGCTTCAACAAGTGGGAGAAGCTCGTCCGACGCGTGGAGCAGATGGAGAAGGTCACGGCGTTCTTCGCCGAAGGAGAGCTGATCGGCGGCGGGTTCCAGCTCCTGCTCGCGTGCGATGTGCGCAGCGCGCGCCCGGGGACCGTGTTCCGGCTTCCCGAGGTCCAGATGGGCTTTCTGCCCGGCATGGCGACCTGGCGTCTCGCCCGCTACGTCGGCGTCGGGCACGCGCGCCGGCTCATCCTCCGCGGCGATGCCGTCGGGACGGACGAGGCCATCCGCCTCGGGCTCATCGACGATGTCCGCGAGGATCTCGACCACGCCGACCTCCGCGCGCACTACCGTCCCGAAACGGCCGTCGCCGCTGCCCTCGCCCGTCGCTTGTTGCTGGAGAGCGGCGAGACGCAGTTCGAGGACGCGCTCGGCAACCTGCTCGCGGCCCAGTTCCGCGCGATCTCGCAGAGCGCGTTCCTCGAAAACCTGAAGCGGTAGCGAATGCCCGCCATCAACCCCTTGTTCCTGCGCTATCCGCTCGCGCTGTTCATGATCATCGCCGGTATCAGCCACTTCCGCATGCCCGCCCCGTTCGTCGGCATCGTCCCGTCGATCCTGCCGAACCCGCTCGCGATCGTCTACGTCAGCGGCGCCGTGGAGATCGGGCTTGGCGCAGGGCTGCTGTTCCCCGCGACGTACCGCTACGCAGCATGGGGCCTCGTCGCGCTGTTCATCGCCGTTTTCCCCGCGAACGTGAACATGGCCTTCAACAACCTGCCTTTTGGCGGACCCGTCTCGCCTACGATGGCGTGGCTGCGACTGCCGCTGCAGGCGGTGTTCATCGCGTGGGCGTTCTGGGCGGCGAAGAACTAGCTCAGCCGTGGTGGTACGGCTCCCCCGCCCGGATCGTGCACGCCCGGTAGATCTGCTCGACCAGCACGACGCGAGCGACGGCGTGGTTCAGCACCATGGGCGAGAGCGACAGCGTCAGCCGCGCGCGTTCGCGGACCGCCGGAGCGTGCCCGTATGCGCCCCCCATCGCGAACCACAGGGGCGTCGCGCCGGACATCGCGGCGTCATCCAGCAGCTTCGCCAGCCCCTCGCTGGTCCTGGACTCGCCCCGCTCGTCGACCGCGATGAGCCAACTCCTCGCCGGTAACGCCGTCAACAGGCGCTCGGCCTCCTCCGCACGCGCGGCTTCGTCGCCCGCACCCCCCGAGCGCGCCTTGGCCGGCCGAAAGACCTGCTCCTCGAACGGAAAATAGCGGTTGACCCTGGCAGAGTAGTCGGCGACGGCGTCGTCGGCCCAGCCGGTCTTTCCGCCGCGGACGCTGGAGAGGACGATCTTCAGGACCGCGTCTCGGCCCTCTCGCCTTCGCTACGGCCCAGGCTGTCAACCGGCACCCGAGGCGCGTCGCCCCAGAGCCCGTCGAGGTCGTAGAACCCGCGCATCGCCTCGTCGAACACATGGACGACGATGTCGCCAAAGTCGATGAGCACCCATCGGCCGGCGTCCATGCCCTCGACGCCCATCGGGCGGACCCCGCGCGCGCGCAGCTCGTCGATGACGCCCTGTGCGATCGCGGTGACCTGCCGGCGGTTGGTGCCGTGGCAGACGACGAACGCGTCACAAAACGACGAGACGACGTGCAGATCGTAGACGCAGACGTCCTCGGCCTTGCGCGCTGCGGCGGCGCGCGCGGCGGCGACGGCGAGATCGTGGGCGGCGGGGTCGAGCGGGAGATGGGGCTTCGTCGGGGTCATGCGGCTTCTACGGGGCTATGGGTGCGCTGGTGCGGTTGCTGAGGCGGCCTTCGGTGTGGCTGTTGGGGCGGCTACGCCGGGATCCTGTCGGAGGCCAGTGACGGCCAATTTGATCGCGAGCGTTCGGGTGCGGTCGGGTGGCGTCGCCGACGGCGCCTCGGTGCCGTCCGGCGCGGTGATCGGGGGTACGGGCGAGGCGGCGGTCGCGGTGACATCGGCCAACACGCGCACCGAGGTGTCCTTGTCGATCCACACGGTCCCGGTCAGGGACACCGGGACCAGCGCCTCGCCCGTCGCCCGCTTCGGCGCCTTCTTCGCTCCCTTTATCGGAGGCGCCAGGCTGACGTCGTGGCGGATCGCCGCGCGTCCCTCCACCGTCTCGGCGCTGCCCGGACCATAGACGATGCGGCCGTCCGTGATCGCGACGATGTCCTCCCAGGAGTCCCAGCCAAGCGAGAGCTGCGCGCGGAAGGGTTCGGGGTCGCCGCGCGGGATCAGCGCCTGCCCGGAGAGGCCCTCAAACGCCTTCGCGTCGAAGATCAGCCAGTGGGTCGTTGGCTTTCCGTCGTTCGTCGCCTCGTATTCCCAGTGGTCGCGGTCCTTCCACTTGAGCGACAACGTGGACTCGCGGACGGTGGAACGCCCGGCGCTGACGCGCGTGTCCGACGTGCTGGACTGGAAGACGAAGGAGCCGATGTCCTCCAGCGTGCCGAAGGTGACGTGCTCGGACGCGACCTCGGGGGTGACGACGGGCGCTTGCGGTTTTGAGCCGCTGCAACCGGCGAGAATGCCGAGGCCGACCCACACGCTCGCTGGTGCTCTACCGGCCACGCGCACCCTGCAGCGCAGCCCAGACCCGGTACACCAGCGCCTGCACGCCCTCCCCGGTCACCGCGGAGATCACGAGCGTCTCCGCCGGGAAAATCGCGCGGGCGGCGGCGATCTCCGCGGGGGTCGCCGTGTCGGCCTGGGTGAGCACGATCAACTCGGGGCGGTCGAGCATGGCCGCATCATAGCGCCGAAGCTCGTCCCGGATCACGCGGTAGCGATCGAGCAGGGGCGCCGGGTCACGCGGGGGCGGGTCCGCGTCGTCGTCGGCATCGTCGGCCGGCTCGGGCGCGGGGCCCAGCTCCGCGAGCGAGACCAGGTGCAACAGGAGCTTGGTGCGGTCCACGTGACGCAGGAATTGGTGGCCGAGCCCCTTGCCTTCGGCCGCCCCCTCGATCAAGCCGGGGATGTCGGCGACAACGAAGCTCCCCGTGTCGCCGACCGAAACGACGCCGAGCATCGGGGCCAGCGTGGTGAACGGGTAGTCAGCGATCTTCGGCCGAGCCGCGGAGATACGGGCGATGAGAGTGGACTTTCCGGCGTTCGGGAAGCCGAGCAGGCCAACATCCGCGAGGAGCTTCAACTCCAGGCGCAGGTTGATGCTGACGCCGGGCTCGCCAGGCGTGGTCTGGCGCGGCGCGCGGTTGGTGCTGGTCTTGAAGTGGATGTTCCCTAGCCCGCCCTTCCCGCCCGGACACGCCGTCCGGCGCTCCTCGTTCGCGAGGAGTTCAAAGAGCAGGAGACCCTCGTGATCGGGCCCCGCGTCGCGATCGTAGACCATCGTACCGACAGGGACATGAACCTCGAGATCCTTCCCGCGCGCGCCCGTGCGAAGCCGGTACTGCCCGTGCTCGCCGTCCTCGGCCGCCCATTGGGTCCGGTGCCGCAGGTCCAGCAACGTGCCGACCCCCTCGTCCGCGACGAACACGACTGCGCCGCCGTCCCCGCCGTCGCCCCCATCGGGACCGCCCATCGGGACGTACTTCTCCTTCCGGAACGACGAGCTTCCACGCCCGCCCCGCCCGGAGCGCACGGTCATCTCGACTTCGTCGACAAAACGCATCAGCCGGACGTCCGGACTGGCGCGATCATCTCAAGAAGGCCGATCTACGCCTCGACCGGGAGGATCGAGATGAAGCTCTTGTTCTGGCGCGAGTGGAACTTGACCTTGCCGTCCGCCGTCGCGAAGAGCGTCCAGTCGCGGCCGATGCCCACGTTCGTGCCCGCGTGGAACACGGTGCCAAGCTGGCGGACGAGGATGCTGCCAGACGTGACGACCTGCCCGTCGTGGCGCTTGACGCCACGGTACTGCGGGTTGGAGTCACGGCCGTTGCGCGAGGAGCCTTGGCCTTTTTTGTGTGCCATAGTCGTTCTTCCGAGTGTGCGAGGGGTGCTGGATCAGCCGCTGATCGCGTCGATCTTGAGGACGGAGAGGCTCGCCCGGCCATTCTTCTGCTTGCGACGACGCTGGCGATGCAGGTAGCGCATCCCCTCGGTCTTCGCGCCCTTGTCGTGCGAGACGACGGTCGCTGAGACCGCCGCGCCTGCGACATGCGGCGTGCCGACGCGAACCGAGTCGCCCCCGACGAGTAGGACCTGATCGAGCGAGACGGACGAGCCGACCTCGGCCGCGACACGGTCAACGACGAGGGTAGAACCCTCAGAGACGCGGTACTGCTTACCACCAGAGACAACGACGGCGTACATGATCGACCTTACCTGAAAGCCGGGCGGGTTTATGTGATCGGGGGCGTGGTGTCAAGGCGGTGGGCGGCCGCCACGCCAAGACGGCGACTCCGGCGGGATCCACGGTTCCCCCGCGGGCGGGATCCAGGTCTTCCGCGCGAGCGCATCGCGGGCATGCTCGCGGACGATGGGGTCGGGGTCCTGGGACAGCGACGTGAGGCGTGCTTCGACGCCGGGGGACGGAAGGGCACGGAACCGCCGGAGCGCCGTGTAGCGGACGCGCGGGCGAGGATCGTTGAGCCAACGCTCGAATACGAGGCCAGCGTCGGGCGGACCGGGATCGCACCAGGGCAGGTTGTAGTAGACGCCCTCGATCAGCGCGATGTCGACATCCTCATCGTCGTCCGTCCCCTGGAGCCGCCGGCTGACGCCGAGCATGGGGACCGTCGGCAGTCCAGCCTCTCCGGGCACTTCAAGCGGCGGCGTGAACCGGCCCTCGCGCGCATACGCGGGCAGGCGCGGGCCGTGGAGCGGCCGGTCGTCGTCGTAGCTCCGGCGGGCGCCGTCGTAGCCACCCGCGAGGCGCACCGCTTCGAAGGCCCAGGATGTGCGGAAGATGTGGACTTTCTCCTCGGTGATCAAGCGCTCCCGGCGTTCCACGCGCGCCATCCGGGGCTCGGCGAGGCCGCGGCCGAACGTCAGCCAGTGATGGCCCCTCCCGGCGTCGCGCAGCCCGGCGTCGCGCAGCCCAGCGGGCGCGCCCCCCAGCGCACCGACGTGCCGATGTGGCACCAGCCGGGACCGGGCCATGATGAACACCGCGCCGGCCAACTGCCGTAGGCGCGCCCAGAGGCTCCGAGCCGACTGAACCCGCTCCCAACCCGGCCAGCGGTCCTCCTCGACGAGCATTCGAAGCCGTCGCGGCCTGGGGAGCTCGGCGATGGGCCGAAACCGCGAGTCTGGCGAGTCCGCATGGGCCCAGAGAAGCCCGCGCTCGGTCAATACGTAGTCCACCGCGCGGCCGGGCCCGAAGTGTGGCGCGTGCCAGGGCCGGCCGTCCCCGGTCATCACACAGCCAACGGACGTGCCGCCCAGGGCGAGGACACCCATCGTCTGCCCACGTTCCCACATCCAGCACGCGTCCTCGCCGCCGTGCCGGAACCAGGTCCATGCGCCTCTCATCGTGAAGGGCATCGCGTACCGGATCGTCCAGCCGCGGGCCTCCAGCATCGCCACGAGCGCCTCGGACTGCAGCCGTTGTTTCGCGACGGCAGCGGGATCGTCGAGCCACATCCCGACATTCTACACCCGCGCACAGGAGCCGTTGATTGTCAGCCGATTTGTCGCTACTCTCTCACCATGTCGCACCCCCGCTCCGCCACCGTCCTCGGCCCCGGTCCGTTCAAGGCCCGGGATCTCCCGAGCGGCTCGAATTATGAGCTCGACGATGGGCACGCCGTGCTGTGCATGCCCACCAAGGGCCGCGGGGGTTCGGCCCAGCGACTGGGGGCGCAGGTGATCGGCTCCGATCCCCTGGTGCAGCACGCCGGGGTCGAGGTCGGCTTTCAGCTCGGAGAAGGGACGCTGCGGGCGCCGGATGTGGCCGTGATGGCGGGCGCTCCGGCCGACGGGTGGCAGCAGGAAGCCCCGCCCCTCGCGATCGAGTACGCGGACTCCGGGCAGGACGAGGACGACCTGCACACGAAGATCGGCCAACTGCTCCGCGCGGGCACGCGCGCGGTGTGGGTGGTCCGACTGAATCGGATCCGGCAGGTGGAAGTCTACACGCTCGGCGCAGACGCGCAGGTTCGACGGACCGTGGCTCAGGCGAACGAACAGTTGACGCTCCCTGGCGTCCTCTCGCGTCCGGTGCCGGTCGCAGCCCTGTTTGATCGGGAGGCCGCCGACCACGCCACGTTTGAGAACCTGCTGGCCCGCTTCGACCTTACACACCCGGACGTCGCGCGCGACGAAGGGCGAGAGGAAGGGCGAGAGGAAGGGCGAGAGGAAGGGCGAGAGGAAGGGCGAGAGGAAGGGCGAGAGGAGGGGCGGCTGGCCGCGCTCCGCGACGCGGCGGGGCTCGTTCTCGCGGGGCGGGCTGGGGAGGCCGCTCAGGTTGACATTGCCGCGCTGGACGCCGCTGCGCTACTTCGGCTGATCGCCGGGCAGGCGTGAGCGAAACGGGATGCGTGGGCCATGGCTGTTCATGGGCCTCGCGCTCGCGGGTTGCGCGCGCCCGACGGCGCCGGCGGGGTACTTTTCGGCGTGTGGACCCTCGGACACGGCGATGGGGGACAGCGCCTCAGCCGGCCCGTGCGCCGACGGGCTGATCTGCTGGGACGGCGGGCCTGCCAGCGCGTACTGCACGTTGACCTGCCGTCACGACCGCGACTGCCCGGCGGAGAGCACTGGGGAGGCCACGTACTGCAACACGGCCTACGGCGTGTGCGACACTCCCCTTCACGCCATGTAGGCCCCGGGTCACGCCCCCGACCTCAACAGGTATAGCGACGACCCCGTCGCCAGGATCGCGTCGCTCACACCGTCCCCGTCGAGATCGCCGGTCCAGGAGGCGTCCTCGTAGGAGATGGGCCAGCCGGTCCAGGCTTGCGTGACGGCGACGTTGCAGAGGGCGCGCGTCGTGAGCGCCTCGACGGGGCCGTTCGTGACCGTCACAACGCCCTGGGCGCCGGTGTCCCAGATGCCTGCGGACGACGCCTGGAGGTTGAGTTCGAGCAGATCCGGTGCTCCATTGCCGCCGAAGTCGCCGATGCCGACCTCGCCGAACGTGCTCGGGATCTCGACCGGCGGCTCGCCCGAGCTGATCGGACCACGCCAGATCAACGCAGGAATGCCCCCCAACCGGGTCGGCGCGCTCGCGACGAGGTCGTTCACGCCGTCGCCGTCGACGTCGGTGATGGAGACGCCCCCAGCGTCGATGGCATCGGGCGGCGGCGTCAGGACGATCGGGGCGGCGTCGAGGGAGTAGGTGCCGGGCGAGAACGGACCCGTGACCGCGTGGATCTCGGTGCCGGGCAGGCCACAGGGTCCGTCGCTGGCCTGGATCACGAACACGAGGTCGGGGACACCGTCGCCGTCGATGTCGCCGACGGCGGCGAACTCCTGCTTGTTGACGTCGCTGTCGGCCCACTCGATGTCCCCGGCGGCGCCAAGCGGCTCCGTCGCGGTCAGCGGCCCCGGGCGGATCCAGGTCTGCCCGGCGGCTTTGACGACGAGGTCGAGGACGTCGTCGCCGTCCATGTCCGCTGCCCAGATCGCCTCGCCGGCGGCCAGAGCCCCGGCCCCCGGACTCGCGGCAGCGGCGTCTCCCTTGATCTCCAGGTGCGGCGTGTCCCAGGTGATCGGGTCGACGACGGGGCCGGTGAAGACGAGGACCTGGCCGACGTTCCGGTCCGCATCCGGCAGCCCCATCAGCAGGTCTGCGACGCCGTCGCCGGTGAGGTCCGCGATGAGCGGACGCGCGCTCGCGTCCGACTCGGTCCAGATGTCCGTCGCCGTCGCCCACCCATCCCCGTCGAACCGGGTGACGGTGGTGCCGGTACCCACGTAGATCTGCGGCACGCCTGTGCCCTCGAGGTCGCCGATGGCGATTCCATAGGCTCGGTTTGGGAGCACCAGGGGAGCTGGCAGCTCGACAGTGGCGTCCGCGGTGACCGTGTAGGCGGCGCAGCCGCTGTCGCCCCCAGCCGCGCACGAGTCGACGCTGTCGGCCGCCTTGGGGTGACAGGCGAGGAGGGCGACGGGTAGAAGCAAGCCGAACGCGCCACGCATCCCCCAATCGTAACATCAACAATCCCGTTGATTCCGCGCCGGAATGTCGCTACGCTTCCCGCATGTCGCACCCTCGCTCCGCCACCGTCCTCGGCCCCGGCCCATTCAAGGCCCGGGATCTCCCCAGCGGCTGCAGCTACGAGCTCGACGATGGCCACGCCGTGCTCTGCATGCCCACAAAGGGCCGCGGAGGATCGGCCCAGCGACTTGGGGCGCAGGTCATCGGCTCCGATCCGCTGGTCCAGCACGCCGGGGTCGAGGTCGGCTTTCAGCTCGGCGAGGGCACGCTCCGAGCGCCGGACGTCGCCGTGATGCGGCTCGCCCCCGCCAATGGCTGGCAACAGGAAGCGCCGCCGCTGGCCATCGAATACGCGGACTCAGGGCAGGACGAGGACGACCTGCAGGTGAAAATCGACCAATTGCTCCGCGCGGGGACTCGGGCCGTCTGGGTCGTCCGGCTGCACCGGATCCGGCAGGTCGAGGTGTACACCCTCGGCGCAAGCGGTCTGGTCCAGCGCACGGTCGCGCAGGCGAACGAGGAGTTGACGCTCCCCGGCGTCCTGTCGCGGCCGGTTCCCGTGGTGGCGCTGTTTGATCGCGACGCCGCCGACCAGGCTACCTTTGAAAACCTGCTGGCCCGATTTGGGTTCATCCACCCAGACATTGCCCGGGAGGAAGGGCGTGAGGAAGGGCGTGAGGAAGGGCGTGAGGAAGGGCGGCTCAGCGCGTTACGCGCGGCCGTGGCGCTCATCGTCGGTGCGGACGTCGATCTGAACGGGAAGGCTGCCGACGAATTGCTTGCGCTGATCGCGGGCAACGCCCGACGACCCGGGTAGCTCACCACCAGGCGGCGCGCTGGTGCCGAGCAACTGACGGGCGGAGGCGGTCGGGCGTCGCGCAGAAAGACTGGTACGACCGGAATTTGACCGCGGTCGGGCGTCGAACAGCGGGGCGAATTTCATGATGGCCGTTCACCGGGCGGCGCGCCCGTCCCGCAAGAGACCAAACTGGCGGCCGGCCCGGACCTTTGAGCGGGCGGCCGCCGGTACTCCGACGCTTCCGCCCGCGCAAAGTCGCGGCGATTTGGTATTCCAAATCGCCGTTAGGGCCCGGCCCGGGGGGTAGCCGCGCCCCGCGCGGCGGAGGGGGGCGCCGGGCACTTCACCGCCACCCAGATCAGCCCAGGGTCTGCCCGTGAGATCTGATCCACCACCCGTGACCTGAACCGGCGACACCGGCTCCGCGAGGAGCCCGTGAAGAAGAAACCCTGCTCGGTCTGCGGAACCTGGTTCCGCCCCCA
>CAIMSU010000328.1 GCA_903844155.1 uncultured Pseudomonadota bacterium
CGCGGTGAGCCCACGTCGCCCCGGGTCGCTGCTCGTCGGCGATGAGTGTCATCGCTACGCCTCCGCGTCGAATCGGCTCGCGTTGAACAAGGCGTTTCCGCGACGGCTTGGGCTGACTGCCACGTTGGAGCGGCCGGACGGTGGCCACATCGAGTGGCTCGCACCGTACTTTGGCCGAACCTGCTTCCGGATGGGCTACGCCCGCGCCACCCGTGACGGCGTCGTCGCCCGGTTTGCGCTCTCGCTCATCGCCGTCCGCTTCTCGGCGGAGGAGCGGGATCACTACGAGATGCTGACGGATGCCATGCGCGTGTACCGCGCGATCCTCCTCGCGACAGGCGAAGTCCGCGAGGCGCCCATCGGCGCGTTCCTTCAAGACGTCGCAGGTCTGGCTCGCGGCGACGGACCGCTCGGGGCCAAGGCGCGGGCGTACCTGAGTCACATGGCGCAACGGCGGGAGCTGCTCTCCGAGACGCCCGCGAAGTGGGCGGCGCTTCACGCCCTGCAAGGTCCACTTTGGGCCGCCGATCGCGCGCTCGTTTTCACGCAGACGGTCACAGCGGCTGAGGCTGCGGCGACCGTCGTTCGCACGCTTGGGTTGCCTGCAGAAGCCATCCACTCCGACCTGCCCACTGCTGCGCGCCGGTCCGTGCTTGCCCGCTTTGCTTCTGGGGAGTTGCGCGTCGCGACCGCACCCCAGGTGCTCGATGAAGGGATCGATGTCCCCGCGGCCGACCTCGCCATCGTGCTGGCCGCGAGCCGGAGCCGTCGCCAGATGACGCAACGGATGGGGCGCGTGCTGCGTCGCAAGCCGGACGGGCGACTCGCGAGGTTCGTCGTTGTCTTTGTGCAGGACACCGTCGAGGATCCGGCGTTCGGTGCACACGAGGGGTTTCTGGACGAGGTCACGACGGTTGCGGCGCGCACGGCGCGGTTTTCAGCGAAAGACAGTCCCGCTACGATTGCGGCGTTTCTGGCTCCGGACATCGTCCCGTGAAGGCGACCGCGCTGCCGTGTTCCTCCCCGACCTACCCCGCCTCCACCTTCACCCTCACCCGCTTCCCGTCAAAAACCAGCCCCCAAAGCCAGATCGGCTCGGCCCCATCCCGCCGAAGCGTTGAGGCGTAGTCTCGATCCTTCACCTGCTTCATCGCCGCGTCCAGCGCACTCTCCCACGTCTCCCGATCCGGATTGACGGATTTCAACTCCAGGATCGCCCCGGATCTCGGTCCCGGCACATCGGCCCGGGGGCGCACGCACACGTCATACCGACCATACCCGGCCTCCCGGTTCGAATCGACGACGTGCGTGTCGACCAACTGAACGAGGAGCCCGACCAGAAAGGCCTGATAGACCGCCTCCGGCCGGCGTCTATCCACGTCATGGAAGGAGAGCGCGTTGACAACGAGCTGCTGAAACCGGCCCTCGAAGCCGATCTCGTCGCCGGTCAGGAGAGATCGGCAGAGCGCGCCAACCTCGTTCGCTGTGCCCACGGCCTGGTCCAGCCATCGCAGGAACATCGAGCGATAACAGAAGCCGACCTCTCGGTTGGGGATGCTCAGCGTCGCCGAGAGCCGGTCGCCCAGGCGGATGTCCCGAGCCTTCAAGTAGCCCGAAAAGAGGAGGAAGCTCCAGACATCCGAGCCGCGCGTGCCGAGGTCGCGGAGCTGGATGTCCTCAGAGATCGGCTGGGTGATCTCCCCGCCCGCGACGAGCGTCGTCAGCTCAGCCTGGATCCCGAGCCCAGCGTCGATCAGAAGCTTCCGAAGGATCTCGTCGGACGCCGTGTTGACCCAGTACGCCCGAAAACCGTCCTCGATCGCGGAAATATAGGAGAGCACTGACCACGGGTTGTAGACGACGTGCCCACCCATCAGGTATCCGTTGTACCACGCCCGGATACCCTCTCGATCCGCCTGTGGCCCTACTTTCTCACAGATCGCGTCCACCTCGGACTCAGTGAACCCGAACCACCGCGAGAAGGGGCCGGAGAGCAGCGAGTGGACAGCCACGTTGTTCAGCCCGGAGAAGATCGACTCCTTGGCGACGCGGAGAATCCCGGTCAGCACACCGCGGTAGAGGTGCGGGTTGTCTTTGAGACCGCCAGAGAGCAAGTTGCGAAAAAGCTCGATGATCGCATCATAGTACCCGTGTAGCCAGCCGGCGTGGATGGGGGTGTCGTACTCGTCGATGAGAAGGACGACGTCCTCGCCGGTGCCGAGGGCGAGGGCCCGAATCAGCACCCGGAGGGATAGGGCGAACTCCGTGTTCGACGGCGATCCCGCCGACACCGCAAGGAGAACCCGGCGTTCGTCCTCCGCCAGCGGCACGTCCATCCACAGAGATCGCAGCCGGAGCACCTCCCCGCGCACCATCGCCAGCACGCCCTCCCGGCACGTCTCCCAGTCCCGACTCTTCACATCCTTGAACGTCAGGAACACGACGCAATGGCGCTGGAAGTGTGCAGCGATGTCGTCCCCCGCGGTCGCGACGTCCAGCCCCTCGAACAACGTGCCGATGTCCGCGGCGGGGTCCGCGAGCGGGCGCTCGAACCAGTAGCGGAGCATCGACAAGTTCAGCGTCTTCCCGAACCGCCGCGGACGCGGGAGGAGGACGGCGCGCGAGGGCGTGCGGATCAGCTCGACAGCGAGCCCGCTCTTGTCGATGTAGTCGTCTCCGTCGCGCCGGAGCTGCGCGAAGTCGGAGGTGCCGAGCGGCGGTCGGAAGGCCATGATGCCCCTTATCCTCATCGGGCCCGGCGCCATTGACCCGGTCAATCCTCGCGGGGCGCTCCACGCGAGGCCAGACGCCGCGACGCAGCGTCCGCCTCGACGAGGGTCGCCCTCAGGTCCCAGCCTCCCGCCGTAAGAACGCGGCAACCCCCTTGCGAGAGCACGTCTGCAGGCGTTGCATCAGAACATACGTGGGCTCCGCGACCCCATGCACGCGCCGCAGGTCCTCCGCCATACGCGTCCACAGCGACGCCGCCATCTCCGCGTCCGCAAGCGCACGGTGGGAGGCCCCGGAGCGCGGGAGCCGGTGAAGGTCGACCAGCGTGCCGAGCTTGTGGTCGGGCGCGTTCGGGTAGAGACGGCGGGCGAGACGCATGGTGCACGCGAAGGGGCTCTGTGCGGGGAGCCCCGCGCGAGCGAGCTCAGCCAACCAGAACCGCCGGTCAAAGGAGGCGTTGTGCGCCACCAGCGGGGTCGTCCCGACAAACTTGTGAACGTCGACCATGACCGTCGCCGCCGGTGGCGCGGCCCTCACCATCGCGTTGGTGATCCCGGTGAACTCCGTGATGTACGCCGGAATCGCCACGCCAGCGTTCTTCAGACTGGCGTATCGGTCGACCACCCGCCCGGCCTCGACGATGACGACGGCGATCTCAGTGGCGCGGTCCCCGAGGTCGGGGGAAAGGCCGGTCGTTTCGAAGTCGAGGACAGCAGCGCGGGGCATGGCCACTCCTATGGCGTCCACTGGTCGGTTGCCGCCCGGTCGGCGCCCCGCGCGCCACTCGCCCGTCCCCGCAGCGTCGTCTCCGGGCGATTTTTGAAAGAAAATTGGCCACCTGTTTTATCCGCCTTCTACCTGCCGTTTTCCCCGTGTTTTTTCGATGTTTTAGAATTCTCTAAAACACCGCCGGATTCTCGGCATTCTACCTACGCTCCGCCCTGTCTACGGATCAGAAGGTTAGGAGTTCGACCCTCTTAGGATGCACCCTCTCGAAGCCCGGCTGAAAGGCCGGGTTTCCTCGTTTTGGACGGCAATGGGGCGACGAAGAGGACTCAACCGATCGCTCGCCGCTGGCAGCCCGGCGAGGACGTGGCGATCCAGCCCTCATCGAGGCCCGCGACCCGGACGCCAGCGCACTCGCCCTCCGCGATACGTCTCCGCCGTCCCGGAGTCGACCGCCTGCCTCACCCCGCCCGAACGTTGAGCACCCCCCTCTCCTTCGCGGTCGTCCGCGAGGATCCCGAGGTCGAGTGGTGACCATAGCGACCCGGCTGCAGGAGTTGGCCGATCTTGTAGCCAGGAACGCCGCTTCGTAGGCCCACCCCGAACTGGCAGAGGCAGCGCCGCGAGTGACGTTGCGGGTCACCCTGCAGCGCCAACTGACGCGCCAACTCGGGAAACCGCCGGGTGCGCGGCGAGGGACCAAGGTGGTGTCCCATCCCTCGCACCCACCCCCCTGGCGCCCCGCTCATCCCACCCTCGGCAGATCTGTCCCCACAGGCCTGACCGGTCGATCTAGCGGGGACGTCGGCCACCTTCGGGGCCCTTGCTGGTTCCACGATCGCCAACACCGGCCTCACGGTTGTGACCGGCGACGTCGGGGTGAGCCCCAGCACCGAGATCACCGGCTTTCCGCCTGGCATCATCGTGGGCTCGACCCACTCCGCCGACCCCACGTCCGCCGCCGGGATCGCCGACCTGACCACCGCCTACAACGACCTGGCCGGTCGCAGCCTTTGTCCGGTCGTGGCGGCCGGGAACCTCGGCGGCGAGACGTTGACGCCTGGGCTGTACAAGTCCACGTCCTCGTTGGAGATCTCGTCCGGAGACCTGCCGCTCGACGCGCAGGGCGACAGCGCCGCCGTGTTCGTCTTCCAGATCGCCTCCACGCTCACCACCACCCCGGGCCGGCAGGTCATCCTGACGAACGGCGCGACGGCGAACAACGTGTACTGGCAGGTGGGCACCTCCGCAACCCTGGGGATCACGAGCGTGTTCCAGGGCAACATCCTCGCGGATCAGTCGATCACGTTGGAGACGGGCGCGAGCCTGACCGGCCGCGCGCTGACCCGGATCGCGGCGGTGACGCTGGACACCAATGTGGTGACGATTCACTAGCCTCGGGGGGCACGGTGAGATCGGCGGGATGGGACAAGCAGTCAAGGAACGAGGGTTTTGCCGATCCACGCCACACCAAGCCCGATCCAACCGTGCGCGGGGTCGATGGGATCGGGCAGCCCCCCAAGACCACCCGCCAACCTCACGCCCCAAACCCCGACGAGCCCCACCGACAGCGCGCCGGCGACGACGGCCGGCACGCGGATCCACGGCGCTGACAGGCCGCGCGCGGCGTACCAGGCGTGCCGGCCGAACCAGCCGACTCCCAGGAGGGCGACGAGCGGGGCAAAGGGATTGAACCGCACGCTCCCGGCGACGTCCCCGTCGAGCAGCGCCACGCAACCGCGCACGACGCCGCAGCCTGGGCAGTCCACGCCGGTGAGCACGAACCAGGGGCAGCCCTGGATGGCGTAGTGCTGCAGTACGCCAAGCACAAGCGGGACGCCCAACGGCGCCAGGACCCGAGCCAGGCGCTGGGCGAACCCCCTGTTCACGCCGCCCAGGCTCGGTTCAACTCGCTCTGGATCTTCATCCGGTTCAACCCGCAGAGGAACATCATGACGAGCAGCGTCATCCCTGGATTTGCCGCGTCCTGCAAGCCGGCCTGCCGCTGGCTGCGCTCAATCAGCGCACCGATGCGGAAGGGCGTGTAGAAGGCGTAAAATCCGCAGGTCAGAATCGGCCATACCAGCGACTCCATCAACGGGTTGATCGACTCGTCGTTCAGGAAGCTCCGCAGCTCGGTCAGAATGACATACTTGTGGTAGAATGACCAGAAAACCCCGATCAGGGGGACAAACCCGACCAGCCAGACCATCGACGGATTTCGAACTTCGCCTTTCATGATGCGCTCCAACGGGATGAATGTGGGGAACCGTCACCCGGCCGGCCGCCGGACGCAACGCCTGCAATGCAGGCCTGATCAGGTGAGCTTGACCAGGGCCGGGTGCGCGTTCACCGCTGCAGCGAGCGCGACAAGCTTCGGCCACGCGTCCAAGGTCGAGGCGGGGATGTAGTCGTAGGTGCCGGCGAGGAACCCTTTCAGGATGACAGCGAGCTTGATGTCCGCCACCTGGATCGCCGCGCCCTCCAGGAACGGCCCCTGTACGCGCGAGGACACCGTGCCCGCCCAGATGGTGAGCCAGCCGGCTGCGAACTCCTCGCGAGCCGTTCGCTTGTCCTCGTCCGACATGTCCGGGCGACCCGGCATCTTGTGGCGGAGATCCTCCACGCTCTGCATGATGGCCTCGTGCTCGGCGGCCAGCCAGGGGTCGGCGGGATGGAGCCCGTGGGTGCGGCCAACGTAGGTGAGGATGGCGTTGGACTGCGCCAGCTTCCGCCCGTCGTGCTGGAACACGGGCAGGGCGCCGAACGGCGTCGAGGGCTTCAGCGCCAACCATTGCGGGCGATCGAGGCGGATATCCTCGAAGGCAACGCCCGCGAGCCTGAGGGCCAGGCGACACTCGAGGCCGCGGCTGCCGTCGAAGTTGAAATAGGTCAGGGAGGTGGTCATGGGCGCTCGGGGGTGAGCGGGCCCCCTATCGCAAACGGGCGCGTCATCGCCGGGCGCGGCGACGTCCACCGAACGTCACGTCGCCACCCCTCGCCTCCGCACCTGCGCCTGCGCGCAGCCGCCGAGCAGCGATTCGAACGGTTGACAGCCCACGATCTTCACCGGCCTCGCGCCCGAGGCCGGAAGGGCGCTCCCGGGCTCCCACCCCTCGGGGAGCAGGAAGTAGGTCGGGATGCCCGTGACCCCCCATCGTCGTGCTTCCACACCGAGCCCGTCGACCCGCGCCTGCATCTCCCGTCCATCGGCGGCGGCGAGCGCATCCTCTGGGTCCAACCCCGCCTTCTCCGCGAGGGATCGCAACACGCCGGCGTCCTCGATGTCCCGGGCCTCCTGCCAGTGTGCGTCCATCACGGCGTCGCGGAAGGGCTCCAGACGCCCCTGCAAGCGGGCGAATTCGGCCATGGCAAGCGGCCGGCGCGTGTTGGGAATCCGCGCAGAGAAGCCCAGCTCCACGCCGAACGACGCCGCGAAGTTTGCCAGTTGATCCTGCATGGGCTTGAGCGGGCGGCCCCCGAGCAACTGCTGCAGGGGCATGCCACCCCGCGGGGTGTCCGGGTGCAACTCGAACCCCTTCCACTCGAAACTCAGGTCAAAATCCTCGACAACCCGGCCGAGAACGCCGCGCTCCGCGACGTAGCAGTAGGGTCAGACGAAGTCGCTGAAGAACAGCAGGCGTGCCGACATGGGACCTCCAGACTCGCAGCCTATGCCGCGGACGCGGGGGAGGCGGCATTGATCGGGCCGGCGATGCCGACGCTCGGCGCCCCCGGAGGCGTTCCTTGATACCCCGCGGCCGTGAACCACATCCTCGTCAGCCAGGACCTCCGGGCGATGATCGCCGACGGCGCCATCAGCGCGCTTCGGCCGATTCGACCGGCCCAGATCCAGCCAAGCTCCATCGACCTGCGCCTTGGCGCCCGCGCGTGGCCGCTGCTGTCCAGCTTCCTGCCGGGCACACGCGGCGTTGAACGCAAGCTCGGCCGCCTCGCGCTCGACGAGCTCCGCCTCAGCAGCGACACCCCCACGTTGTTCCAGCAGGACACGGTGTACCTGGTCGAGGTGGAGGAGGTGCTCGAGCTGCCGGCCGACGTCTGGGGACGGGCGAACCCGAAGAGCTCGTCGGGTCGGCTCGACATCTTCGTCCGCCTCCTGACCGAGCACGGGCATTCGTTCGACACCGTGCCCGCTGGGTACCATGGCAAGCTCTACGTCGAGGTGACGCCGCAGTCCTTCCACACGTTGATGCGGCGGGGTGACACGCTGGGCCAGCTCCGCCTCGCGCGGGGACGTCCCCGGCTGGACGCCGCGGCGCTCGCGGAGGTGCAGGCGACCACCCCCGTCGTGCGCTGGTCCGATGGACGCGCGGGACCCGTCGCAGACGACGACAGCCCTGGTGTGCAGATGTCCGTGGACCTCCACGATGGCGACGGCAATGGCACCGTCGGCTACCAGGCGCGTCTCCATCGCCCCCCCATCGACCTCGCCCGCCGCGACTACGATCGGGATCGGTACTGGTCGCCGATTCCAGCGGACCCAAGCGGCGAGGGCGTCGTCCTCGAACCTGAGCAATTCTACATTTTCGCGACCCGAGAGCGGCTGTGGATCCCGCCGGGCCTCTGCGCCGAGCTCATCCCGTTTGACGCGACCAAGGGGGAGCTTCGCACGCATTATGCCGGGTTCATCGACTCCGGATTCGGCTACGGACCGCTGCGCGACGGCGCGGGGGAGGCAGCTGGCGCACGGCTGGTGCTTGAGATCCGCACCCGGGATGTGCCCTTCCTGCTGGAGCACGGGCAACCGCTGTTTCGAGTGGAGCTCCTCCACAACCGTGTGGACCCGGACGTGTTGTACGGGCAGGACCTCAGCAGCAACTATCAGATGCAGGGGCTCAAGCTCGCGAAGCAGTTCAGCTAGCGACGCGCCCGCGCCGCCGATGCTGGCGCTCGCTGCCGCTCGCGTCAGTCTCAGTCTCGGCGCTGAATTCTCGCCGTTCCAAGGCCACGAACCCCGCCAGCCGGCGAGTACGCCGCCAGCCGCCGAGTACGGCAGCCGGCACCGAACGTGCGGGGAACAGCGCGCTGGGGGGCCAATCCGGTTCACCTTCTGTGCAATTTCAGGGGGATACAGACGCTATGTTTGCCGAGCGCACGGATTGGCCCCCCCGGACCGCCGCGGTCCGCGCTGCAACCCGCCGCGGAACGGGCTACTCCTGTGCGCTCAGTCTTTCCCGGCCGCCGAGGCCGCCCGCAGTCCCGATCTGTAGCCGGAGCGTCATGGCCACCATCAACTTCGCACGCCGCGAGATTGAAGCGAAGATTGTGTATGTCGGTCCTGCGCTTTCGGGAAAGACGACCAACGTCCAGGTGCTTCATCGGCTGGTCCCGAAGGGGCAGCGCGGGGAGCTGCACCAGCTCTCCACCGAGACGGACCGGACGCTCTTTTTTGACTTCATTCCTGTCGAACTCGGCCAGATCGCTGGGTTCACCGCCCACTTCAAGCTGTTCACGGTCCCCGGACAGGTCTACTACCAGCAGACACGCCGGGCGGTCCTCCAGGGAGCGGACGGCGTCGTGTTCGTGGCGGACTCCAGCGCCGGGCGCGCGCAGGCCAACCTCGACGCGATGATCGATCTCGAGCAGAACCTCCGGGCTCACGGCCTCGATCTCGCGAGCATCCCGCTCGTGGTGCAGCTCAACAAGCGCGATGTCGCGGACGCGCTCCCGGTCAAGGGGCTCGTCAGCGAGTTGAACCCGTTTGACGTGCCAGTCGTCGAGTCGATCGCCGCCAGCGGCTACGGCGTCCTCGACACGCTGTACAAGATCACCGAGATCGCCACCAAGCGCATCCGGGAGAACCTGTCCGGGCAGAAGAACGCAGTGCGGCTCCAGGCCATCCAGCGCGACGACCGCGAGTCCGAGCAGCAGATCGTCGAGGACTACCTCTCGCGCATCCACAAGGTTCGTCCCGAGGAAGACGCCAACGCCGAGCGCATCAAGGCCGCCGGGCGCCTCCGGCCGGACGACGTGGACAGCTTCCTGCTCGAGTTCGTCGACCGCGAGGATGACCTCTCCCTCGACGACGGACTGCCCGCGCCCGCGCCCGTGGCCATGCCGCCGGAGCCCGCTGCAAGGGGAGCCGGTGCGCCGCCGGCGTTCGCGGCCTCGTCGCCAGCACCCGCGCCCCGCGTCGGCGAGCGGAAGAAGAAGGGAGGCAGCAACAAGCAGGTGGCGTCCGACACCGCGCGGGAGCCCTTGCCGCCGCCCCCCCTGGTCGGCCCAGCGGAGACCACGGAGGCCGAGCGCCCCGAGGAACAGGCCAGCCCACCAGCGGTGCTCGTGCCGGCCGCCCCCGAACCCGCCCGCCCAGCGCCCGTCGAGCCGCCCCGGCCGCCGCCGGTCGACCGCGCGCCGGACGCCCGTCGCGACTCGCGCCCGCCCGAACCTGCCCGCGTTGACACGCCCCGGCCGATCGAGCCCATTCGACCGCCCGAAATCCCGCGGCCGGTCGTCGAGACCGGCCGCCCGAACGTCCCCGAGCACCTGAAGTCGTCGCCATCCCGCCCACGCTACCTGGAAGGGCCACCGATCGACGCACACGTGGACGCACAGGCGCTCGCTGGCGTGCTCCTGCGCGAGGTCGTCGGCTCCTCGGTCGGCAAGGACGGGCGGGCCACCATCGAGATCGTGCTGGAGCGGGGTGGGGTTGCCCGTCGGCACCTGCTGCGCTTCGTCGAGTCGACGCCAAAAACGCAGTGGAGCTACGTCGTGCTGGCCGGAGCCGCGGGTCTGATCCTGGGCTTCGCCGCCGGCTTCGTGGCGTGTTGGAAGCTCCTGTAGCCGCGAGGCCGGTCAGGGGATGATGACCACGTCCTGGACCGGCCGACGGTGGGCTGCACGGGCGTCCGGCCCGGCGAACGGCCGCTCGCTCGCGGAGCGCGTCCTCGACGCGCGGGGGATCACAGGGCCGAGCGGCGCGGCGTGGCTGGGCGCGGGTCGGGACCAGCTCCTGGATCCCGCCGATCTGTTGGGCATGGCACCGGCGCTCTCCCGCCTGGAACGAGCACTTTCTGACGGCGAGCACATCCGCCTCGTCACCGACTACGACGTGGACGGGACAACGTCCTGCCTCATCCTCCACGCCGCCCTGGACCGCCGCGTTGCAACGGGCGGGTCGGCTCGTTCGGCGCGTGTGACCTACCACATCCCCGATCGGATGCGTGAAGGCTACGGCCTCTCGGAGCTGGCGGTTCGCACGGCGGCAGCCGACGGCGTGCACCTGATCGTCACCGCGGACATCGGGGTGCGCGACCACGTGACCGTCTCCCTGGCGCGCTCGCTTGGCGTCGACGTCATCGTCGTCGACCACCACCTCCCTGCCGGCGAGACCGTGCCGGTCGACGCCGTCGCCGTGATCTGCCCCCCGCAGCCCGGCTGCGCGTACGCCAACAAGGCCCTCGCGGCCTGCGGCGTCTCCACCAAACTGGCGACCGCGCTGCTCGCCACCGACCCGAAGCGCGACGCCATCCTCCCTTCGCTCTGGAAGCTCGCTGCCATCGGCACGGTCGCCGACATCGTCGACCTGTCGACGCCCGAGAACCGCGCGCTCGTCGCCCTCGGCCTGGCGGAGCTCAACCGCGGACCGCACGGCGCCGGTCTCGCGGCCCTGCTGTCCGTCGCCGGTGTCAGCGTCGGCAAAATAACCGCGGAGACGCTCGGCTTTGCCGTCGGCCCGCGCATCAACGCCGCGGGGCGCCTGGACGACGCCAACGCGATCGTCCGGCTGTTCCGCCAGCGCGACCCCGAGCAGGCGATGCGTGAAGCACGGGCGATCAACCAGCTCAATCTCGACCGCCGGGACATCCAGGCGCAGATGGTCGAGCGGGCGAAGGCGGAGCTGGGGCGACGGGGCGATCTGCCCGGATTTCTCGTCCTCGGCGGGCCGGAGGCGGACGGGTGGCATCGCGGGGTCAACGGCATCGTCGCAGCGCGGATCCGCGACGAATTCCACCGCCCGTGCGCGATGGTCTCGGTCATCGGCGAGCTGGCCACCGGGAGCGTGCGGTCCGTGCCAACGGTCCACGCCGTGCGCGCGTTGGACGGCGTCGCCGACCTCCTCCTCCGCTATGGTGGTCACCCGGTCGCCGCCGGCTTCACGCTCCGCGCCAGCGATCTTGCGGCGTTCGCCACCCGGCTCGACGCCTTCGTGCGCGCCCACACGAACGACGAGGATCTGGTGCCCGTCGAGGAGTTTGACGTGGTCGCCGAGGCGCGCGAGTGCACCAGCGAGGCGGTCGAGGCGCTCAGGGCGATCGAACCCTGCGGAAAGGGAAATCCCGGGCCGCGCTTTGCCGTGGCCGGGCCGATCCTGAACGTCCGGACCGCCAAGGAGAAGCACGCGTTCGGCACCGTCGGCCGGTTGCCGTTCGTGTGGTGGAGCGGCGTCGGCAGCCTGCGCGCCGATCCTCACGCGGAGCTGCTCGGTCGACTGGAGGTCTACGAGGATCGGGGCCTGTCCGGCGTTCGCCTCGTCGTCGACGATGGGCGGACCGCTACGCGATAAACCCGGCGGAAGGCAGCTTGTCCATCGCCTCCGCGTCGACCTCGGTGAACGGGGGTCGGGTCCCCATCCGCAACACCTGCTTGATGGCTGCCACGTCGCCCGCCGCCTTCAACCCCTGCGTGCGCGCCCGCCAGGCCTCACCGAGGTCCGCCCGCCCCGTCCAGAGCCGCGACGCCATCTCCGGCCAGACGTTCGCCGACCGGCTGACCAGCCCGGCGATCCCGGCAAAGCCCGACAACTCACCCGCCAACGCGTCGTCACCAAGCCAGGCCCGCCCCGGAAACTGCCGGGCCAACCTGCGAACCCGGAACTCGTCTCCGTAGCTGTCGAGGAACCCGGCTACGCCCACCTCGGCGTGGAGCCGTTCCAACAAGGAAGGCGGCAGATCGTTCCAAAAAGCGGGGTGCATCCAGGCAAACACGGGGATGTGCACCGCCGTCGCGGCGGCGCGGTACCACGACATCAACGCCTCCGGCGGCAGCGCATGCAACAACGGCGGCGGCAGGACGACGCCCATCGCACCGTGCTGTTCCGCGTGCCGGGCGAGGCGGGCGACCTGGCCGGGAGCCGGCGCCCAGATGCAGGGCAGGACCGGCTTTCCCGTCCCCACATCGCAACAGAGCGTGATGATCTGCTCCTTTTCCTCGGGGTCCAACCACAGGAACTCGTCGGCAAGCGGCACCAGACCACCGGCGCCGCTGCCCAGCAACCAGAGCAGGTGGGCCCGCAACGCGCCCGCGTCCACCCGCGCGGTGCGGGAGAAGGGGATCACGTTGGCGACGAGCAGGCTCAACAGGGCTCCGAGGGGAAGAGGCGGGGCGATTTGACGGGCAGAGTGACGACTGGGGAAGGCGGCGTCAGCGACAAGAGTTTGACACGTACGCGGCTGCCCGCGACGGTATATTTCGCCGCGCCTTCCCGCACCCCTACGCCCGCGCCCCCGCCCATTGAAAAACCCCCGCTCGGTGCCCGGAGAGATCCTGATGCCCTTGTTCGCCCTGGCGACGCTCCTCCTCACAGCCCCCGGCCACGCGGCCACGCTCAAGCCGACCTGGACGGCGTCCTCGTCTGCGCCCGTCGCCGACGGTGTGAACTACGACCCCGCGAACCTCGGCGACGGCAAGGGCGCGAGCGCATGGTTCGAGGGCGTCGACGGCAGCGGGCTGAACGAGTGGGTGTCAGCCGACTTCGGCGGCGACCGGGCGATCAGCGGCTTCACCATCTGGGCCGGCTGGTGGTTCACCGCCTCGCAATGGACGCACTACAGCCGCCCCAAGACGCTGCAGGTCGAGTTTTCGGACGGAACAACGCAGGACTTCACGCTGCAGGACAGCTACGTCGCCCAGGTCTTTGACCTGCCGACCGCAAAAAAGACGTCCACGATGAAGTTCAAGATCAAGAGCGACTTTGCGTCCGACGCCTACCCGGACACCGCCATCTCCGAAATCCAGATCCGCGACAACACGCGTGGCGGCGCGGTCCCCGTGCAGTCCATGGCCGCGAGCACCACGTTCCCGACGGACAGCGACGGCAACTACGACCCCAAGAACGTCGGCGACGGCATGCTCGACACCGTGTGGTGCGAGGGAAACAAGACGGGCGACGGGACGGGCGAGTGGCTGGACTTCACGTTCGCCGGCACGCAGAGCGTCTCGACGCTCGATTTGCGGAATGGCAACGCCTACAACATCGGCGTGTTCATGAAGTCCAACCGCGCGCTGGCCGGCACCCTGACGTTCGGCGACGGCAGCCGCGAGTCCATCGCCATCAAGGACACGCTCATCGACCAGAAGATCAGCTTCCCCGCCCACACGACCAACAAGGTGCGGCTGACGTTCGACACCGTGAAGACAGGCAGCCAGTACAACGACCTGTGCATCGCCGAGGCGAACTTCCAGTAGGTCGCAGCGACTGTCCGGGGTAGTTGAACATGCCGCTCGCCGGCGCTCACGGGTGGACGAAACCGGCGGCCGGCCCGGACCTTTGCGCGGGCGGCCGCCGGTAC
>CAIMSU010000329.1 GCA_903844155.1 uncultured Pseudomonadota bacterium
CCCAAAACGTCGTCCCAGGCCCCGTCGATGAGATCAGCGTGCGAGGTAGCGGTCGAGGCGTGGCGGCGGCGGGCGGAGTGCATGCCGCAGACTCACCCGGAACTCTTGACGTGTCAAGTAAGTTAGCGCCTATGGGGGTGACCACCAGGTGCTGGTTGACGGTGCGCCAACGCCCTGGCAACAGGTTCCTGAGCTGGCGGATCTTTTTCAGCCCGGCCCTGGGACGCCCGAATGGGTGGGAGCTGGCGAGGGCTTGGGGGAAGCCGGGCCACGGGAAGCGGACCCCACGTTCCAGGCGCCCCCTGCAGAAGCCGCCGGTGGCTCGGCCGAATCGGTGATCGCCACCCTGCCGCAGGTCCCGCCGACCCCGCCCAGGGACAGCGCGAGCGGCCCCGTCGGCCCTGATCTTGCCGCAGCGCTCGATTGGGGCGTGGTCGTTCCGCCGGCGAGTGGCTCGGACGAGTCGACACGCCCCCCCGGTCTGGACGGCGCCCCATTTGTCTGTCGGGGACTGCGCGTCGACTTCGCTTCCGCTGGTCAGTTTGCGGAGGCCTGGATTTTTCGTCCCAAGCCGCTTTTGTTCGGGCGGGTCCCGCGGCCGGAAGGCGTCGCGGATGTTCCGCTCCAGATCGAGCCCACCTCGAACCCCGGCAATTTCCACGCGTGCACTATGGTGAGCCAGCGGCACTTTCGGATGGGGGTGTTGGAAGGCGATGCTGTCATCGAGGACCAGAAGAGTGCGAACGGAACCATGGTTGACGGGGCACGACTCACGGCGGGGGTACCGGTTGGTCTCACCGCGCCCGCAACAGTCGTGGTGGCGAGTGTGCTCGAGCTTCACGTCGATCCCCGGTACGGCGGGGACGGATCGCTCGACGCCGTGGTAGTGAGGCGAATCCTGAACGTACCGCAGCGGGCCTACGTTTTCGTGGCGCGCGCCTTGAAGCTGGTGGCGGGTAAGGGCATCGAAAGCGGCCCGAAACATACCATGGAGCTGGCTTGGGTGGCCGGCGCCCTGCAACTTCGCAACCTCGCGGACGACGGTGTCCGCGCGGACGGTCGGGCGTTTCCGGCGGGGTCGAGCCTGTGGCTGAGCCCTGGGCAGTTCATCCAAGGGCAGAGCCCCGGCGAACCCGGATGGACCATCGACGTGACCGACGAGGTGCTGGAGGAGTGAGAGGTCGGCGGAGGTACTCAGCTATCCCAGCCTACCGATTTTGCCCAGTTCACAGGCCACTTATCCCGCGCGCCGCTCCCGGCCGGGAGGCGGCGCGCGCGACGGAAATCCGGGTTGAACCTCCGCCGCAGAGTCGGGCATTCTGGTAGTCTTCGCTGGGATCCAACTGGGCAAAATCGATGAGACGGGACACCGGGGACGTCGTGTTTGACGCGGACGAAGTCCCGCCACCGTCGAGGGTCGCAGCGCCGGTGTGGATAGCATTGGAGGACAATAAGCGGCCCTATGGGCGGCTTCAGGTCTGCGGCTTTGCCAAGGATCGGGAGGAGTTTCTCGCGCGGTAGGCGGTATAGTTCGGGTGCGGCTCAACTTCGACGACGCTCAAGCCGCCTCCTGCCAGAGCCATGTTCTTTCGGCATCTGCGTAGCATGAAGCATGATTTCTCCAAAATTCCTGCCGCCGGTGGAACTGCCAGTAGGCCGCCATGTCGCCCGA
>CAIMSU010000330.1 GCA_903844155.1 uncultured Pseudomonadota bacterium
GCTGAATTCCCGCAGTTCCAAGGCCACGAACCCCGCCAGCCGGCGAGTACGCCAGCCGGCACGGTTCGTGCGCGGAACCGCGCGCCGGGGGGCCACTGCCCTCGCCAATCGCGCACTTTCAGCCACTTACGAGGTGAATGTTTGCCCAGCGCCAGCACTGGCCCCCCTCCGCCGCACCTTCGTCGCGATCGATTTTGAGACCGCCGACAATTCGCCCGATAGCGCCTGCGCGATCGGGCTGGTGCGCGTGGAGGACGGCGTCATCGTCGCCCGCGAGACCCGGCTCATCCGACCGCCCCGGAGAACGTTCGTGTTCACGTACGTTCACGGCATCGAATGGGCGCATGTCGCGAACGCGCCGACCTTCGGTGCCCTCTGGCCGACCCTCACGCCGATCCTGGACGGTGCGGAATTCCTCGCCGCCCACCACGCCCCGTTCGATCAAGGCGTGCTCCACGCATGCTGCGATGCCCACGGTCTGCCTCGGTCGCCCCTGCCGTTCGTGGACACGGTCATGGTGGCGCGGCGGGCCTGGAACTTGCGCCCGACGAAGCTGAACAGCGTCTGCGACCACCTACAGATCCCGCTCAACCACCATGAAGCCGGTTCGGACGCAGAGGCGTGCGCGCGCATCGTGATCGCGGCGGGTGCGGACCTGCCGTAGGCGGCGGTCCGGCGATCGACTACCGCTCGCCGCCCTTCCACGCGCCGCGCTGGCGCTGGGTGTGGTGCTCCTTCTGCTTCTGTGCGCAGGCCTCGATCTTCACCATCACGGCGTCCAACGTGGCATACATGTCGTCGGACTCGTCGGAGGCGTGCAGTACGTCGCCCAGCGCGTGGACGGTCAGGTCCGCACGATGGCGATGCTGGTGGACGGTCATCGTCACGTGCGCCGCGGAGGGCTCGCGCAGGTGCTTCTCGACCTTCGCAAAGCGCTTCAAAGCCCAGGAGCGGAGGGCCTCGGTGGACTCGATGTTGCGGAAGGTGAACTCCAACTCCATGACGACTCCTGGGGGCGATCGCCCCGGTGAAAGCCCGCTATCGGGCGGTGATCAGCAAACGTTCCGCCGCTTGGACGAGGGGAGGATGCCTGCGGCCTCGCGGTACTTGGCCACCGTGCGCCGGGCGATGTCGATGTTCTCGGCCTGCAGGAGCTTCACGATGGCGTCGTCCGACAACGGCGCGGACGCATCCTCAGCCGCGATGAGCTTCTTGATCCGTCGCTTGACCGACTCGGCGGCGACCATCTCGCCGGAGACCGCGTTCACGCCGTTGTTGAAGAAGTACTTGATCTCCAGCGTTCCCTGCGGACAATGGACGTACTTGTTCGACGTCGCGCGCGACACCGTGCTCTCGTGAACGCCGATCTCCTCGGCGACATCGCGCAGGACCATGGGCTTCAGATAATCACCGCCCTTCTCGAAGAACTCCGCCTGGCGCTCAAGGATGCACTTCATGACCTTGCCGATCGTGCTCTGGCGCTTGTAGATCGACTCGATCAGGAACTTGGCGCTTGAAAGGCGCTCTTTGATGTAGTCGCGCTCCTCCCGCGTGTTGTCCTTGCCGAGCAGGACCCTGCGGTAGTGGTTCGAGAGCCGCAGCTTGGGCAGCCCGTCCTCGTTTTGCGAAACCACCCATTCACCGCCCTGTTTCACGACGTATACATCCGGCGAGATGTACTGCGGCTCGGACGCCGTGTACGCCCGGCCCGGCCATGGCTCCAGGTGCTTGAGCATCTTGTGGTACTCGATCACGTCCTCGACCTCGACGTCCAACGCCTTGGCGATGGCGGGGTAGGAGCGCTTTTCGATGTCGCCGAGGTGGTTTTCGACCAGCTTCGGGAAGTAGGGATCCTCGGGGTACAACGTACGAACCTGGATGGACAGGCACTCTTCCAGCGTCCGCGCGCCGCAGCCGAGCGGGTCAAAATGCTGGACAATGTCGAGCGCGCCCTCTGCGTCTTCGCGGTCGAGCTCGTGCTCCCGGATCAAATCCTCCAGCGGCACGGAGAGCCACCCCCGGTCGTCGAGGTTGTGAAGGATCAGGTGGGCGGCTGCGAATTCGCCCTCCGTGCAGCTCGTCATGTGGAGCTGCCATTCGAGATGGTCGGCGAGCGACCCGGCGCCGACCAGGTTCGTCTCGATGGGCGGGAGCTCGTCCATGCCCGACGACCCGCGGTCCCCGACCGGCCGGTCATCCGCGAGATGGGCGGCGACCTGCTGCCAGTCGATGTCCTCGCCCTGGCCGTTGTTCTGCTCGCTCGCGTCGTTCACGATGGCCTGCGTCTGCGTTTCCAGCGCGCGCTGTGCATCCGTCACCAGCTCCGCGGAGGTGCCTGGGATCTCCTCCAGCGTCGGATTCTCCAGCAATTCCTGCTGAACCTGCTCAACCAACTCCAGGTGGTTGAGCTGGAGAAGCTTGATCGCCTGCTGAAGCTGCTGGGTCAGGACCAGCGACTGTGAGAGCTTCAGCGATTGTTTGAGCTCCAGACCCAAATCTCGACCTCGCGGAAAATACGATTATGCCGGATGAACCCGGAGTCTGTGGAGAGGGAGCTTCGGAGGCTACCCGGCTATCGTAATCCCTTCGCGGGGCGCGTGCAAAATCCGTGCGAGGCCGATCGCCTGCGGCCGTGCCGATCGGGAGCGAAAACCGGGCGACGAACCCGCCCAACGGGACCGCCAGCTCGGAGCGTGGTGGCACCCTGCGTCAGCACTTCAGGTGGCGCGGGCCTCGCTGGGCGGACGGGCGCACACGGGGGGGCCAGCGCCGACGCTGTGAGCCGCCCTCAATCCAGCCCGAACTCCTCCTTCGCGGACTTCAGCTCGATCTTCGGCTGATCTTCCTTGAGCAGGACGAACGACCCGATGACGAGCACGTCCATCTCCGTGCGCATGAAGCACCGCCAGCCGTCCTCGGGCGAGCAGACCATCGGCTCGCCACGCACGTTCATCGACGTGTTGATCAGGACGGGCACGCCGGTGGCCTCGCCGAACTGCGCGATGAGGTCGTAGTAGAGCGCGTCCTGATCGCGGGAAATTGTCTGGATGCGCGCGGAGCCATCCACGTGGGTGATGGCGGGCAACGCCGGCTTTCTGGGTGCGACGGGCGCGACGAGGAGCATGTAGGGCGAGGGACGGTCGAGCTGGAACCAGTCGCTGACCTTCTCCTCCAACACCGCGGGCGCAAACGGCCGGAATCCTTCGCGCATCTTGATCTTGCGGTTGATGATGTCGCGCATGTTGACGTCGCGGGGATCGCCGAGGATGCTGCGGTGCCCGAGCGCGCGCGGGCCCCACTCCATGCGGCCGTGAAACCAGCCGACAACCTTGGATTGGGTGAGGAGTTCGACGGTCCGGGTGAGGAGCGCGGGCCGGTCGAGGCGGACATACCTGGCGCCGGCGGCGTCGAGGACGGCCTGGACCGCGGCGTCGTCGTAGCCGGGGCCGAGGTAGACGGACGGCAGACGCGGGAGGCGGGGACGCTTCAAGAGCCCGTTCCACGCCCACAATGCTGCACCCATCGCGCCGCCGGCGTCACCCGCGGATGGCTGGACGAAGATGTCCTCGACGGGCGCGTGCCGCAGGATCTCGCCGTTCGCGACGCAGTTCAGCGCGACACCGCCAGCGAGACAAAGCCTGGGCAAACCGGTCGTCTTGACCACGTGCGTCGCAAGCTTGACCATGGTGTCGTCCACGACGGCCTGCAACGACCGCGCGACGTCCTTCTGGAATTGCGTGAGCTCGCCTTCCTCCAGCCCACGCGCTTTCTCACCCATCAACACCTCAAACTCGGGCGTGTACATCCGCTCACCGGCGTCAAAATCGAAATACCGCATGTCGAGGCGGAAGCTGCCGTCGTCCCGCACGTCAATCATCTTCCGGATCTTGTCGACGTGGACCGGCTGACCGTACGGCGCCAGGCCCATCACCTTGTACTCGGCAGAATTGACCTTGAATCCAAGATAATACGTGAACGCGGAGTAGAGCAGCCCCAGCGAATGCGGAAACCGCGTCTCGCCCGTCAGCACCAGGCTGTTTCCTCGCCCCGCACCCCACGACGACGTCGCCCACTCGCCGACGCCATCCACCGTCAGCACGCTCGCCTCCTCCCACCCCGAGCAGAAGAACGCGCTCGCGGCGTGCGAGAGGTGGTGCTCGGAATACAGCACGGTGCCCGTGTAGTCGACCTCCTCTTTCAGCACGTTCGCGATGCGTAATTCCTTGTTGATGACGTTCGGCAGTTTCCGCACGAACGCGCCCAGCCCAACCGGGAACCGATCGACATAGCTCCGGATCGAGCGGTCAAACTTCTTGAACGGCTTGTCGTAGAAGACGACGGCGTCGATCGTTCGAACGCCCTCCGCAAGGCCGAGCCCAGCCTCCGCGAGCACGTAGCGGATCGCCTCCCGCGGAAAGCCACTGTCGTGCTTCTTCCTTGAAAAGCTCTCCTCCGTCGCCGCTGCTACGATGCGACCGTCCTCGATCAAGCACGCTGCGGCATCATGGTAGAAGCAGGAGAGGCCGAGGATCCGCATCAGGACACACTCCTTGGGGGTTCGTGGAGCGGCCAGGACCCCGCTCGGGAGCCATCCGGGGCGAGCAGAACGAGCTCCCCGCCGGCCTCGATAGTGGCGTTGCCATCGACAAAGTCGACCGGCACGCCCGTTGTGGCGACGGCCCAGCCCCCAGCGTCCCGGGCCCGGACGGCGAGTTGACCGCCTCGCCAGCCCACCCACAGGCGCCGCGGCCCGCCAACGCGCGCCATCGCCCCCGCGCGAACCGTCAGGATCGACGCGTTCTGCCAGGCCAACCACCCGTCGCCCACGCCGATGGCACCGATGTCCACCGTGTCCACCTGCGCGGCCTTGATCGGCTGGGACAACCGGGGGGCCGGCTCCCGCCCCATCGCGCGCCAGGCGGCCGTGACGTGCGCGCGGAAGAGCGCGTCAAAGATATCAGCGACGGGCGTGGAGAATTCGTCGCCGTACCACCAGAACCAGTCGCTGCCCTCGGCGGCGTGCAGGTGTGGTCGTGCCTCGGGCGGGCGCCCGCACTCGTCCCATGCGCGACGGGCGGCGGCGAGCAGGCGCCAGGCGAGGCGGTCCTCCTCGTGACCGATCCAGATCTGGAAATTGGCGTTGATCCACGATCCCGTGTGGAGGCGCGCGATCGGCTGCGGCGGAGTCCGGTCGACGAAGTCCGAGATGGTAGCGGTCTGCCCCGAGCGGAACACCGCGGTCAGGAAGGCGAGACCAGCGTCCGCGTAGTGCTCCCACGGATTCTCACCGTCCAACGCCAGGACCGCGCTCCGCCCCGCCGAGCGCCGCAGCAGGTCTGCAGCGGCCTTCTCGCCGTCCACGTCCTGATACGCGAAGCCGATCAGGTCGGAGAGGGCGTGATCGCGAAATACAAGCGTACACCCATCAAAGGTGGCGGGTCGCCCCGGGTCCGCGTCTGCGCTGGACCGCGCCAGCACCTCCTCGTCCGTCGCCATCCAGCCGAAGCCGAGATCCCGCACCATGCACGCCACCTCGGGGCTGACGGACCCCTCGGACGGCCACAATCCGCGCACCTCCGCGCCCGTCCATGCCCTCACGCGCGCGCGACCCTCCTGAAGCTGCGCCCGGGCGTCTTCGGGCCATGCAAAGCCGGGATCAGGGACCCCGGGCAGGTTCCGCTGGGCATGCGCCGTGTTGACGAGCAGCGGCAGGATCGGGTGGAAGTAAGGCGAGCAGCTCACCTCCGGAAGATCCCGGTACAACGCCTGTAGTCCCCGGAGAATCTCGCGCTCGATCGCCACGAGACGGTCGAGATCGGCCTGCGTGAACCCTGAACCCCTGGCGATGAGCGCGTTGATCGCCGGGTAGTCGGCGCGCGCCGAGTAGCCAAACCACGACAGCTCCCCCCAGACGATGCGATCGAGCCGACCAGCGACCCCGAGCGTCTCCGCGGTGCGGTCACGAAGCCGGGCAAACGCCGGGAACCAGCCGAACCGGCGCTCGCTCCCGAGCAGCGCGGCGTCCGCGAGGACGCACTGGCTGGAGACGGGCAGCTCGGCGACAGGCGTGCGGAGCAGGCGAAGGAGGGGGTCCTCCCCGCCATTCGCGTAGTGGTCGATCTGGTCCAGCAGCGAAGGAACGAGGTTGATCGTCGCCCTTCCGCCGGTCTTCTTGAGCAGCCAGGGCACGTCCCGGTAGCCGCGGAGCGCGTGCTTTCGAACCCAGGGGAGCACCGGATCGCCGGTGACGGGGTCGCGGTAGTCGGGCTGGTGCATGTGAAGGAGGAGCGGCAGCATCGCGTCCCCCCTCTTACTTCGGATCAGCGGTGGCGGGTGGCCGACGCCGTCGTCACGCCCGAGCCGCCGCGGGGGCTGGCGACGGTGACCGCGATCGCGCTGGCGACGCGGCCTTCGGAGACGAGCCGAGCCGCCTCCGCGTGTCCGGCAGCTTCGTCGTCGCAAAGCACGAGGGCTGGGCCCTTCAGGCCAAGGAGGATGGCGGCTTCGGCGAGGGGGGCGCCGGGGATGGTGTAGACGAACTGGACACGCGATGCTCGCTCGGGGCCGTTGGCGCGAAGGCCTTCGAGGTAGCGACGATCCGCCTGGGCGCAGCCTTCCTCGCTGGCGAGCACGATGGCCTCATCAGGACGCGCGCCAATGCGGGCGAGCGCGAGAATGCCGGCGCGCACGTAGTTGTCGGCCCGCCCGAGCCCGACCGCCACGGAGCCGTCCGCGAGCCGGGGCAGGTCGGCGACGGGGAAGCTCTCGCCTTCGACGTCGACGCGTTCGGGGGTGGCCGCGGAGCTGAAGGGCGCGGGATGTACCACAAATGGTCTCTGCAGTTGTGGGAGGTTTTGGGGTTTTGTGGGGGAGGGAAGGGTCGGGGGGCCGAAGACGAGCGCCGTATTGACGCCTCCGAACGCCGCGTTGATGGAGAGCGCGTAGGGCCCGGGGCATCGAGGCCCGGCGCACATGCCCAACGCCGGGTCGGCGTTGACGGGCGAGGGAGCCGCCGCGCCGGCGAGCATGGCGATCAGCGCGACGGCCTCGACCGTCCCGGCGGCGCCAAGCGTGTGGCCGACGACGGGTTTGGCCGCATGGAGGGGGACGGGCGCAGCACCGAACACCCGGGCCAGGGCGGCCGCCTCCATCGCGTCGTTGAATGGCGTGCCCGTGCCGTGCGCGCTGACCAGGCCGATGGCATCGACGGCGTCGGCAGCGCCGATCCCAGCGTCGCCGAGCGCCGCGACGATCGCCCGAAAGAGGCCGTCGCCCGTCCGGTCCGGGGCGGTCAGGTGCACGGCGTCCTGCGAGAGCCCGGTTCCAAGCAGCGCGCAGATCGGCGATCGGCCGGCTCCAATCGCGCTTTCGGGTGTTTCGAGCAGGACAGCAGCGGCACCCTCGCCGAGCATCAGGCCGTCGCGGCCGGCGGTGAACGGTCGACTCGGGCCCGCCGCCAGCGCGCCGATCCCTGCAAAGCCGGCGTGGATGAACGGCGAGAGGGCGTCGACCCCCGCGACGATCACCCGCTCGCAACGCCCGGATCGCAGCCACCCACGCGCAACGTCGAACGCCGCTGCGCCCGAAGCGCACGCCACAGACACCGTCGTCACCGGCCCGGCGACCTCGTCGCCCGCCCCTGCCCTCCCAGCCCACCGTCGCGCGCACCGGGCGCCCACACTCACTGCCGGGCGCTGTCGCCACTCATGTCGGCCACCATCCGGAAACACCGCCTCAAAACCGGCGATCGCCCCGGACGTCGTCCCCACGACGAGCCCGCATCGAACACCGGGGTCGACCTCGTCGACGACCCGCTCCAGCATCTCCTCGGCAACGGCTCTGCCTCCGGCCTTCACACTGGCGACGGGCGGTAGTCCCGGCCAGGCCCAGGGAGCTGGCCTCGTCAATGGCACGCCACGCGCGAGCGCGTCCACAAGCACCTCCACGCCAACGCCAGCGGCCGTCAGCGCGGCCGTACGGGTGACCCAGACCTCGCCCTCAAGAACGAGGCCCACCGGTCAATCGCTCATCAAGAAGATGCGGGGCCGCACGCTGGTCTCGCCCGGCTGCGTGGTCTCGTCCTCCGGCAATTGTGCCCAGTAGCGGAGGAGGATCTGGTAGACGAGGATGCCGGTCTCGCCCTCGCCCCACAGCAGGTACTTCATCGCCTGGCCAACGGGATTCTCGCGGGTCAAGCCCAGGAAGATCGCGCGAGGCTGCACCAGTTCGCCCAGGTAGGCGATGGTGTTGGCGATCGCGGTCGCGTTGGAGACCGTGATCCGGAAGTCGTCGCCAAGGCGCGCGATGCGAAGGGAGATCGTCGAGTCAAAGGCCGACCGGTCAGGGGTCAGGTCAACGTGAATGAACGCGATGGCGCCCTCGACCGCGTAGTACTGCTTCAACCGCCGCTTGATCGCCGAGTGGCTGTACTCGTGCTTGGCGTCGTGCTCGTGCTGCTTGACCGCCACCATGCTGACCTTCTGGCCCTGCACCTCGCGCCAGAGCATCTCGGAGTCGATGGTCGCGAACGCCACTTTTTCGACGCGGAACTCGGTCGCGCGCTGGTAGCGGGAGACCGCGCTGATCAGCAGCATCGACACGATGAAGATCGTCGAGATGATGATGCCGTCGGGCCGTTCGATGATGTTGTCGACGAACGTGTACGCAAAAACGATGGTGATCAGCGTGAACGGCACGGCCAGGCGGGCGGGGCGGCGTGCCTCCTTCGCCTCGCGCACGAACGCCAGCGTCACCGCCACCGAGGCCGACAGGATCAGCGCGAGCACGCCCGTCGCATAGGCGCCGCCCTGGGCCTCCACGTCTGCCTTGAACACGAGGGTGACGATGATGTCGATGGCGATGAGGACGAGGATCAGCGGCCGCGGCGAGCCGACCCAATGCGGCGCCATGCCAAAACGCGGGAGGTACCGGGGGATCAGCGACAACATCGCCGCCATCGCGCTCGCGCCCGCGAACCACAGGATGAGGATGGTGCTGGCGTCGTAGAACGTGCCGAACACGTCGCCCATGTAGAAGTGGGCGAGCCACGCGAGCGCACGGCCAGAAGCGTCCCCGCCGTCGCGCCACGCCGATTCCGGGATGAGCAGCGAGGTCACGAAGCTCGAGCCGATCAGGAAGCCCGACATGATGACGGCTGCGCCGACAAGGAGGATGCGCGTGGCGGCGATGCGGTGGACGGGAGGCGGCTTTGGGGCGCCGGGCGCATGAACGTCCGAGTCGGGCTGGCGGCCGCGAATCAACGGCATCACGCTCACGCCGGTCTCAAAGCCCGACAAGCCGAGGGCGAGCTTCGGGAACGCCAGGATCGAGGCGAACACCAGCCCCATCCCCGAGCCCTTCAGCGAGAGCGCGTGGCGCCAATTGACCCAGGTCTCCGGGTGGTGAGCGATCTCCACGAACCCGCGGCCGATCACCACGCCGTTGAGCAGCAGGTACGGCACGGCGATCCACGTCGCCACGCCAATCGCCTCGTTGAACCCGCGTAAAAACACTGCGCCGAGCAGCAGCAGCAGCCCGAGTGTGATGACGAGCTGTTTGCCCGCCAGGTACGGCTCCATGTACGGGTTCTGGATCAAGTGCGCCGAGGCGTCTGCCGCGGAGAGCGTCATCGTGATGACGAAATCGGTGCTTGCAAAGCCGAGCAGGCACAAGACGAAGACCTTGCCCGCCCAGCCCGGCAGCAACTTCTCCAGCATCGAGACGGAGCCGTGGCCGAGGTAGGACCGGCCAGCGACCGAAACGTAGATCGGCAACGCCGCGAACAGCGTGACGAGCACGAGCGCGACCGTCGCAAGCGGTGCCAAAGCCCCAGCCGCAAGCAGGGCAATTCCCGGCTGGTAGCCAAGGGTCGAGAAGTAGTCCACGCCCGTGAGCCAGATGACCTTCCACCACGGAAAGGTCGGGTGGACGTGGGGCTTTCCGTGCTCGCCCTTCTCGCCGGAGTCGAGGAGCCACTTGCCGAGGCGTGTGGAGGGCACGGAAGCCTCCGGCGTCGGGAGGGTCGGGAGCGTGGCGCGTGGGCGGTCGGGCACGGGGGTGGTCTACTTCGGCCGACGGGCGCGCGGGTGATCGAGATCCCAGAGCACTCCGGCCACGGCGTGGGCGACGTGCCCAGCGAGCTCAGTGCAATAAGCCTGCCTTTCTGCCCCGGGGAAGGGTCCGAGATCGGCCGTTCGGGCGTTGCAGGAAGTTTCAAGGGAGCCGCGCACAACTGGCGCGAGGTCCGCCCGGTACCGCGCGACGGCGTCACGGAGCTGCGGGCTCACGGGGCCGGTCGGATCCGGGTCGCCGAACAGCTCGCCAAGGAGCAGGATCCCGGCCTGGATCGCGCCGCAGGACCCCTCGCCGGTGATCCCGCCGCGGCGCAGCGCCTGGTAGGCGGGCGTCGGACAGCCGAAGGTCTCGGCCAACGCTATTCCACAGGATCGATGCGGTGTTTCGACGCCGCGGTAAAGCCGCTCGGCGACCGCTCGACGTTCGGCGCAGTACTGGGAACGGCCGGGGTCCAGCACGGATCCTACCGGGCCGGGGGACGGGCGGGCGCGGGCGCCGCCGGAGCGGCGAGACCGCCGCCGCCGATCACCCAGTGCGGACTGCCGGCGAGCTGCTGCTTGAGCTGCACGATCTCCTCGGCGACCAGCTCAAACGTCTGCGGCTGACCGGAGCGCGGATCAAACTGGGTCGCAAACCAGCGCTCGGGCCCGAGCTTGGTCTTGTGCAGAACCAGCCCGCGCGGGTCGTCGTAGATCAGGGTCAGATCCTTGGACGTAAGCGGCTTGTTGGGGTCCGGCACCTCGGGCTTCGGCTCCTCCTTGACGGCCGGCTTCGGCGGCGGGTCTACCTTCGGGGCGGTCGCCTCGACGATCTCCTCGATCTCCCACTGCACCTCCAGCAGCTCGCCTCGCTTGCAGCTCTCCAGATGCTCCCGCACCCGCTTTCCCGTCTCCCCAGCCGCCAACGCCAATAATGCCTGCTTTGCGGCTTCCCGGCCCGCGGACGATCCGCTCCGGAGTAACGCCAACAACCGATCGACCTCTTCCATGGCAAATCCTGCAAGTGCCGGAATCTAACCACGCGCCCGCCCCTTGGCGCGCCTCCCCGGCAGCGCGCGGATACGTTCCGACGATGGACTTCCTGCAGCGATTCACCGAGCGCGAGCGCGAACGGCTCTTGAGCGTCGCGCAGGTCGTGGAGGTCTCCCGCGGACAAACCCTGCTGCGCCGCGGTGAACCGGGGGGTGACCTCTACCGCGTGGAGGACGGCCAGTTGGAGGTGACGGACACCCGCAGCCAGCCGCTGATCGTTCTGCAGGTCTTCGGAAAAGGCTCGATGGTCGGGGAGATGTCGTTCCTGGACGAATCGCCGCGCTCGGCGGACGTGCGGACCACCGAGGGGGCGGTCTGCCAGCGGTGGGAGCGGCGCCTCTTGATGAAGGTGTTCCAGGAAGAACCGTCGCTTGGAGCGCGTTTCTACGAGATGGTGGCGCGGATGCTGTCGGAGCGGGTTCGCGACCAGACGATCATGTCCTCGGCCGGGAAGGGGCGCACGGCCGCCACGCGGGGAAGCGAGCGCGCGGAGGCGCTCGGGCGCGCTGAGGGCGACAAGGTGCGCGCGCGGTTCATGGAGGTGGAGGCGCTCTTGAAGCGCGACCGCGGGCTGGCCCGACAAGGTGCGCTCACCGCGCTCGCCAACCTGCAGGCCTCGCTGCTGGACGGCGAGCAGCGATTGTCCCACCTGGATCGGATGGAGTTCGGCAGCACGGTGGCGCGCGAGATCCACCCCTACCTCGTACGGTCGCGGCTCGGCGGCCTCGCCATCGAGCGCGCGAGCGGCCACTCGTGCGACCCCGCGACGATGCACCACATCCTCGCCAACAAGCCGGAGGGCGATGGCGACATCGGCAAATTCATCGACGAGTGGCTCCTCGGGTTGCCGACGAGCATCGGCCTGCGCGAGCGACAGGCGGCTGCGGTGCGGCTGATCAACGAGGCCTTTCCTGGCGAGGCGGCGGTGCGCGTGCTGTTGGTCAACCCGTCGGCGAGCACCCTGCTGCGAGACCTTCACCCCTACCTCCAGCGGATTCGCGGCGAGGTGCTGTGCGTGGACGGGAGCGCCGAGGCGCTTGCGCTGGTAGACACGCAACGGCCGGAGCGTCTCCGCGACTTGAGGGTCAAGCTCGTCCAGGAAGATCTCGGCGCGGTCTGCCTCGGAAACGCGCGAAGTCGCTTCCCACCGCAGGACATCCTGGTCATCGACAGCCTGCTTGACTACGTCCCGGAGCGCCTGGGCGTGGCCCTGCTCGGCTGGGCGGCCGGTCAGATGGCACCCGCGGGAAAGGTCATCGCCACCGCCCTCGGCGATGCGCCGGACGACCCCGTGTTCCGCCACCTGCTTGGCTGGCCGGTCGTCCGCAGGACCGTCGCCGGGCTCGGCGGCCTGCTCGACGGCGCCGGGCTGCTCGACGCTCGCGTGCAGGAGACGAAGTCCTGCGGCCTCGTCGCCACTGGCCGTTCCCCCGTTCCCGGAGTGGGCTGATGCACCGAATTCTCCCGTTTTTCCTCGTCCTTCCGATGTCCCTGTTCGCCGCTGCGGGCTGTTCCGGAAAGGGCGGAGACTCCGCGCCATCCAGCGACACGGACACCGACACGGACACCGATACGGACACGGATACCGACACGAACGCGTCCGACACTGCGACGGACCCCAACAGCGGAAAGCTGCTCTACGCGGGCGACGCGACCACGGGGGACACGGGCTTTGAAAGCGGTCACTTCGGCTTCGACGTGATGCACAACCGGCAGATCGTGTGCACATCCCTCGACAAGTGGGCGCTGACGGGTACGCCTGCGCCCGCATGCCCTGATTGCGACTGGGCCTTCAACCTGACCCTCGGTCACTACAAGGAGACCGGCGACGGATGTTCCCACGTGCCCATCGAGGCCCACATATTCGACGGCTTCACCGCTTCGTGGGGGTTCGCCGAGCATTTTGACTACTCCTACAACGGCACCGTGATGCCGCTGGACGACGTCGTCTTCTATTACTCCAGCACCACCCAGAACTGGAGCCTGTTCTCCTACAACTACGCCGGGGCCGGCTACAACACCGGCGACGACGCGAGCATGACGTTCATGCGGTACTACGTGCAGATCTACTACGCGTACTGACGATCGGGGGCGTTCCTTGATAGCCCCTCCGCGTGTTGGAAGTCGGAACCGTTGTTGAGCGCTACCGCATCGAGGCGGTGGTCGCATCGGGTGGCATGGCCACGGTGTACAGGGTGCGCCATCTGCAGTTGGGCAGCGAACACGCGCTGAAGGTGCTGGATCTGCCGAGTCAGGCGCTGCGCGAGCGGCTCCTCCTCGAAGGACAGCTCCAGGCCCGCCTGAACCACCCGAACCTCGTGAAGGTCACCGACATCATCCCGGTGAATGACGCGTTCGGGCTCGTCATGGAGTTTGTGGACGGGCCGACGCTCGAACGCTGGATCGAGGCCGGGCCCGGGCCTGAGGAGAGCGTCGCTGACCGGATCGCGGAGACCGAGCGCATCTTCCGCGGGGTGATGGCGGCGGTCGGGTACGCCCACCGCAAGGGCCTCGTGCACCGCGACCTGAAGCCCCAGAACGTGCTCCTGGAGGACGCGGACGGCATGCTGAACCCCAAGGTCCTCGACTTTGGCATCGCCAAGCTGCTGCTGGATCAGAAGCCAGGCACGCTCACGCGCACAGGCTGGGGGATGGGCACCCCGGAGTACATGGCCCCGGAGCAGCTCAAGGCCGCGAAGGACGTCGACGGTCGCGCCGACATCTGGGCGCTGGGCTGCATCCTCTACGCGATGTACGCCGGAAAGTCGCCGTTCGCGCGCGATGACCTGCTCCACACCTTCGCCGCGCTTGGCACCGGCGAGCACGTGGCGCTGCAGAGCATCCAGCCCGCAGTGCCCGACCGCATCGGCAATGCCGTCCGCGCCTGCTTGCAGGTGTCCCGCGAGCAGCGCGTGGCCGATTGCACCTCGCTGTCGCTCATCCTCGCCGGCGAGCCAGCCGCGGCAGGGGAGCCGGGCGACGAGGTCGTCCCGGTCCGGGCATCGCGCCCACCGCCGACGGCCTCGACCCCCTTTCAACGCCCGCTTCGCGAAACGGACCCCCCAGGCCTCGCGGCTGGGATGACCACCCCGGTGCCCTCCGCCCCGGCCGCCTCGGCGACGTTCGGCGGTGTTGACGACCTCGCAGCGGCGCGCCCCAGGGACGATGCAAGCCAGACGCTGGAGGCCGATCTTGCAGTGGACGAGCCCCCGCCCGCCAAACCGGCAACACCTCAATCCTCCGTCACCCTTGACGGGCCACAGCCCCACCCCCGCGCCGTCCGCCCGCCGCCGCCGAACCCCGCGCTGGTAATCGTCCTAGCGGGCGTTCTCCTTTGCGTGGGCGTCCTGGCCGCGGCCGCCGGCTGGGCGGTGTACCTGGTCAACAGCCCCGACCCCACGCACACCGCTGCAGCCCCGGCCCCGCTCACACCTCCCACGACCGTGTCCGCGCCGCCCGCCACCGTGTCCGCGCCGCCCGACGCCGAGCCGGCGCCACCACCCGAGGTGTCGCCAACGCCCTCGCCCGACCCAGCCGCTCCGGTCACGTCCGATCCGGTGCCCGTGCGGCCCGCGCACCCCTCGCCCGCGAAGCCCGCAGCCGGAAAGCACCTCGCCGACGTGCCCGCCGCGCCCGTCGCCAGTCCGGCTCCAGCTCCGACACCCGCGCCGGTCGCCGCCCCCGAGCCCGCAGCTCCGGTGGTCGCAGCCGCGCCAACGAAAGGCACGCTGGTGGTGACGGGCGACGCCGACGATGTGTGGCTGAAGGGCGAGGGAGGCACGTTCCGGGCCGGGAAAGTGCCCGCCGGCAGCTACGTCTGGTACGCGAAACTCGCGGGCGACGAGGTCCCCGGGACCGCCGTCACCGTCACGGCCGGCGCGACGCTGACGTTGGACTGCAAGCAGACGTTCGGGATGTGCTCAAAGCGCTGACGCTACGCCACGATCTTTCGGATGCGGTCGACGCCCCGCCCGAACAACCCGCCGAGGCTGCGTCGGAACAGGCCAAGGTCCTTCTTCCGGTAGGGGAACCACCACAATTCGCGAGAGAGCCACGGCACTGTGTCGTAGTTCACGTGCCGGGCCTCGCACATGTGGCGCAGGCCGTCGTCGGAATGCACGCTTCCAATGCCGGATTGCTTGACACCCGCCCAGGGAGTCTCCGCCATGGCGTGGGTCGCGAGAACGTCGTTCACCATCACCGTGCCCGCTGAGATCCGCTCAGCCAGCTTGCGGCCGTGCTCGGTGCGACGGGTGAACACGTAGGCGAGGAGGCCGAGGTGGGATCGGTTGGCCTCCGCCACCATCGCGTCCTCGTCGGAGAGGCGCATCACCGGGATGACCGGTCCGAACGTCTCTTTGTTGATGATGTCCATGTCGGTCGTGCAATTCAGCAAGACGGTGGGCTCGAAGAAGAAGCCAGGCCCGTCGACGCGTTTTCCGCCGGTCGCCGCGACGGCACCCTTCGCCACCGCGTCGTTCACCAGCCGCTCCACGATCTCGCGCTGGCGCTCGTTCACCAGCGGCCCAACGTCGAATTCGGCGTCGCCCATCGCGTCGCCAAGGCGCAGGGCCTTCACCTTCTCGACCAGCTTCGGGACGAATTGGTCGTAGACCTTGTCGTGCACGAGCAGCCGTTCGATGCTCGCGCACACCTGGCCCGCGTTCGCGAGCCCGCCCCAGGTCACCGCCTGCACGGTGCGCTCCAGCGGGGCATCCGCGAGGATCAACGCCGGCGCTTTGCCACCCAGCTCCGTGACGCAGGGGATCAACCGCTCGCCGCACATCGCCGCGACCTTCCGGCCCGTCGCGACCGACCCGGTGAACTCGACAAAGTCGACGCCACCGTTCACCAGCGCCGCGCCAACGTCCCCGTACCCGTGCACGATGTGCAACAACTCCGGATCAAGGCCGGCTTCGAGGTAGATCGCGCGCCCGAGGTCCGCGACGAGCGGCGTGAACTCGCTCGGCTTCAGCACCACCGCGTTCCCGGAGACGAGCCCCATGGCGACGGCCCCGAACGGGATGGTGAACGGGAAATTCCACGGCGCGACGACGCCGAGGACGCCGCGCGGACGGAAATGCACGTAGCTCTGGCGATGGACGAGCAGGTGCGCGGGGATCTGCTGCGGTTCGAGGATGCGCTCGGCTTCGTCCGAGAAGTAGGTGAGCAGTTCGAGGTGCTCCATGACTTCGTGGATCAGGCCTTCAGTCCTCGGTTTTCCGTTCTGGCGCGCGAGGCAGTCGACGACGTCGTCCTGGCGCGCGAGCAGGCGCTTCCGAACGGCGCGGAGGAGGTTCGCCCGCTCAGCGACTGGCACCTGCGCCCACCGCACCTGCGCAGCCCGCGCCCGCGCAATGATCGCCGGCACGTCCGCAACGGGCGTGATCGGCACGCTGCCGACGAGCTGGCCGTTGGCGGGGCAGTGGATGTCGATCTGCGTCTGGGACACGGGCACCTTCGGGATTTGCGGGCGTGTAATCCGGGGGCGATGCGAACGGGGCCGGAGTAGGGGGCGGAGGAGGCATGAACCGCCAAGGCCGCCAAGTGCGCCAAGGAAAGGCGAGGAAGAAGAAGGGAAAGGCGGAGATGCGTTCAGGACGGGGTTCTGCATGGCGTCTACCCGCCCCTCCCGCCCTCAGCCTCTCTGCCTTGGCGTCCTTGGCGTTCTTGGCGGTTCAATCTCCCCTCCCCGACCGGGTCGAGCCGCGGCCCGTTGGCAACGTTCAGCCCCCGAACCCCGTCGACGCTCCCGGATGTGGCCGGATCCACTCCTCCTGGTCACGCCAATCGGCCCACGCACGGTCGACATAGCCAACCTTCTCCGGGCCCAGCGCCTCCGAGATACGGGCGTACGCGGCCGACCAGTCAGGACTTCGATGGCTGCCGACGCTAGCGCCAGGCTCAGCAACCCACCGCGCAGGGCAATCACGCCCGCGAGCGCGGCAACCGCCTGGGACTGCTCCGGAGTGATCCCAGCCGCAACACGCGCCAATTCGTCCTCCCCGTGCCGCGAGAGCACCGAGGCGATCGACTCGGTGCTGTAGACCATCACTACAGCGTCTTGAACGCCAGGTAAGCCGTCGTCTTCTCGATCGTCCCGTCCAACTGCCGCTTCTTGCGGGCGTCCACGGTCAGGGCGGGCGGGACGATGACCTTCTCGCCGGGGCGCCAGTTCACGGGCGTGGCGCAGGCGTTGGCGCTCGCGGTCTGCAGCGCGTCGATCAGGCGGACGAGCTCGTCGACGTTTCTGCCGCAAGTAAGCGGGTAGTAGACGAGCGCGCGCACCGTGCGGGTCGGGTCGATGACGAACACAGCGCGGACGGTGACCGTCGCCGACTCGCCGGGGTGGAGCATGCCGTAGGCCTGCGCGACCTTCGTGTCCAGGTCGGCGATCATCGGGAACGGGACGTCGATGCCGAGCTTCTCGCGGATCGAGTCCAGCCAGGCGAGGTGGCTGTGGATCGAGTCGATCGAGAGGCCGATCAGCTTGACGTTGCGGGCTTCAAACTCGGCGTTGCGCCGCGCAAGCTCCGAGAGCTCGGTCGTGCAGACGGGGGTGAAGTCAGCGGGGTGCGAAAAGAGCAGGACCCACTTGCCACCCTGCCATTCCGAGAGCGTGATGGGGCCCTGGGTGGTGACGGCGGTGAAGTCGGGTGCGGGATCGCCGATGCGGGGGATGGACATGAAGTGAGCCTCGTGGAGTGGGGGTCGCGCTTATCGCGGCGATCAGCAACTCACTCGTAGCGGATCGCCCCGTCCTTGACGAAGTAGGCGATGAGCATGCGACCGCCCGTCACCGTCGGGACGTGTCGACTGCCCGGCGGGTAGACGACCCAGCGGTCCCGTCGCCCGTCAAACGCCGGCCCCGCCGCACTGGAGGCCTCCACCGGCAGGCACAGGTCAAACTCACCGGTGACGTGGGTGTGCGCCGCCAGCCCGTTCGCGCCGCGCGCTGGCCCGCTCATCTCGACCACGTCGATCGAGTAGCCGTTGGTATCAGGGCCCGCCTTGGAGACGCGACCAAACTTCACGCCGCCGACCTCGCGTGTCAGCAACCAGCCCTCGACCGCGCCTTCTCGCAGGGCCGCCTCGATGTCGGCGACCGGCATCCTGTTCAGGGCACCCTCACAACCGACAACGTCATCGGCATCCAGCGTCGGCAGCAGCGTCAGCACGGGCCGCAGCAGCTCCAGCAAGCCTTCGCGCGTCATGTGGAGGCCTCCGCTGAGCTAGTGCCCGTGCGCGTCTGAGTGGGCGTGCACGTGAACGTCCGCGGGGTTCGGGTTCATGAACGGGTCCGTGAACGGCACCGCGGGAACCTGCGAGAGGAAGGTCGTCACGACCGTCACAAAACCCCCGACGAAGCCGGCGAGGATGCCGATCTCCACCGGGCCCAGCGGCAGCGAATCCTGCGTCCAGACCTGCGGCATGACCAGCAGGAAGCGCTCGAAGAACAGGCCGGTCGCGATGACGATCGCCACCGCCGCGAGCGACTTCGGCAGCTTCTTGATGCCACGCGAGAGCAGGACGAGGAACGGGAACAGGAAACACATGCACCCGACGAGCTTGGCGAACGGCGCCCACGGGTCGACGAAGATGCGCAGCAGCAGGTACCCGGTCTCCTCGGGGATGTTCCCGTAGTAGATCGGGATCAGCTGCGCGAGGAAGGTGTACGTCCAGAAGACGCACAGCGCGAACATCAGCTTGCCAAGGTCGTGGTAGTGCTTGGGCGTGATCAGGTGGCTGACGCCGAGCCACTCGCGGCCGTAGACCGAGATGATGCAGATCCAGTTGATCGCGAGCCACCAGCTCGACATGAAGATCCAGCCCGGGAACATGTTCGAGGCCCAGTGCGGCGCCAGGCTCATGATCGCGTCCACGGCCACCATCGACATGATGATCGCGTAGGACACGATCATCACGGGGGCGAGCTTGATGTTCTTCTGGTAGGCGTCTTCGACCTCGATGTCGCGCCCACGCCAGCCCGCGGTAAACCGACCCCACCAGGCGGGCGCCTTCGCGCCGAGCATCTCGCCCGCTACGCCGAGATCCGGCCGCAGGCTGTTGCGAATGAACAGCAGCGACATGCTGAACAGGATGAGCGTGCCGACGAGCTGGCGCGCGATGAAGAAGCCCGTGGACAGGTAGATCGCCTTGTGGGGCGTGCTGATCGGGTGTTCGTGCCAGTCGTAGATCTTCAGCCCGCCGCCCATCAGGAACGCTGCGTACATGAGCCACAGGAACGGCAGGAACATGCCGAAGGACTCTGCGACGCGCTTGAACGGGCGACCCCACCGACCCAGCGCGGCGGTCTGCGCGACGCTGAACATGACACCGCCCTGGGAGACGCCGATGAAGTAGACGAGGCACGTCAAGAAGGCGCCCAGCGTGCGGTTCTGCGTGTCGACGTCGCCAAATGCGAGGCCTCCGACAAAGCAGAGCGCGCCGATCGCGATGCCGACGAGGCCGGCGAGACGGACGCCTGCCGGGACCACGCGGGGGGTGCCCGCGATCGTGTCGGCAACGTCAGGGCCGGGACCCACCACTTCGCGCGCGGCGGCGATCAGGTCGATCTGGCTCATCACTTCGCTCCTTTGACTGGCTTGGCGGCGGGCTTCGCGGCCTTCGGGGTCGGCTTGGGGAGCGCGGGCTTGCCCGGCAGGGGCTTGGCGGCCTTCGGATCCGGGACCGGGGCGACGGGCGCGGCGGGCACAACGGGCACCGCGTTCTTGTACGCGGCCCCATCGAGGGTCCGGATGTACGCCACGATCGACCAGCGCTCGCGGTCCGTGAGGCTGATGCCGTACCGGGGCATGATGCCGTCGCCGTTGCGGATCGTCCCGTATATGTAGCCATCGGAGCGGATCGCAGCGACGGCGCCATCGCCCGAAAGCATAGGCGCAGGCACCACAAACCGGTTCATGCCGGCCGCCGGGTCGTTGTGGGTGACGGGGCCGCCGCCCTTGCCCTCCTCGCCATGGCAGGGCGCGCACGAGACCTGGAAGAGCTTCGTGCCCTGCGCGATCGTCGCCTTGTCGACCGGGTAGGGGTTGACGACGGACTCGGTCGAATCGTCGTTGCGGTCGATGGGCGCGATGTAGTCGTTCTGGTACGACCCGATCGGCTTCGCGCGTTGGACGGCGCCCGCGGGCCGCTGCAGGGAGCCCTCGGGGATCGGCGGCATCATCTTCCACTCGTACGCCTTGAAGCTCCGGGAGTCGACCATGTCGATGTCCCAGGGCGACGAGTAGGCTGCACCAGCGACGAGCAGACCGCCGGCGACCAGCCACCGGCGCGGGTGTTTGAGCTTCTCAAGCATGATGACCTCCGTGCGCTGCGGGGGCCGACTCGCCCGCGCCGACGCCGCCACTGACTTCAATCGCCCCGGAGTGCTCCAGGATGTGCCGGATGGCCGCCGCGTCATGCGCGCCAACCCGCTCCAGCACGATGCCGAAGCAGTCGCCCGAGAACCGCGGGTCGCAGGCCTCTTCCGGCAGGTCCGTCGCCGGCAGCCGACAGTTGACGAGCAGGCCGATGAGCGTGAACAGCGAGGCCCACAGCACCATGCCCTCAAAGGAGATGGGGATGAACGGCGGGATCGAGACGACGGGCTTGCCGCCCGGCAGGATCATCGGCCAGTTCGCGCTCGTCAGCGACATCAGCGAGAACACCATCGTCAGCCCGAAGATGGCGCCGCACAGCGTGAACCACCGGACGGGGCTGGGCTCGCCCTCATACACGGCCTCCTCCACCTCGTGGCGGGGCATGGGTGTCATCACCATGATGTCGGTGAACCCCGCCTTTTTCAGGTCGGCGATCCCGGTCATGAGGCAATCCATGTGCGCGTAGACGGCCTTGAGCGGGCTGACGCGGGCGGCGGTATCGAGCGGGACGGCGACATTCATGTGGCACGCTCCAGACTAGGCAGGATGTGGGTCATTTTGCGGCGTGCTCCGGCTCGAACTTCAGCGGCGGGCGCATCGCTTCCTTGACTTCCGCGATGGCGACGGAGGGCATGATCTTCACGAACAGCAGGAACCAGAGGAAGAACCACGCGAACGACATGATGAGGATGCCGCCCTCGACCCAGGTGGGGTAGTAGTACACCCATCCGGCCGGATCAAAGGAGTGGGCGAGCGAGCTGGCGATGATGTTGAAGCGCTCAAACCACATGCCAACGTTGATGATGAGGCTCACCACGAACAGGGAGATGTAGTTGGTGCGCATCTTCTTGAACCACCACACGAGCGGTGCTGTGCAGTTGCAGAACACCATCGTGTAGAACACCCACCAGTAGCTGCCGTGCACGCGGTCCATGAACGTGCCCCACTCGTACTGGTTGTCCGAGTACCAGGCGATGTAGTACTCGGTCCCGTACGCGTAGGTGAGGATGCCGCCCGTGAACACGCAGAGCTTCGCGAGGTGCTCGAAGTGCCAGACGTGGATGTAGTTCTCCAGCTTGAAGAGCAGCGAGAGCGGCAGCATCAGCGTGATGACCATCGCGCAGCCGGAGAAGATCGCGCCGGCGACGAAGTAGGGTGGGAAGATGGTCGAGTGCCACCCGGGCGTGTCGGCCATCGCGAAGTCCCAGGAGACGACGGAGTGGACCGAGAGCACGAGCGGGGTGGCCAGCGCGGCGAAGAAGCCGTAGGCCGCCATGTAGTGATGCCACTGGCGGTCGGTGCCGCGCCAGCCGAGCGCCATCGCCGAGTACAACTTCTTGGTGAACCCCGTCGTCGAGTCGCGTACGGACGCGATGTCCGGGATGAGCCCGATGGCGAAGAAGATGGTCGAAACCGTGAAGTACGTGGAGACGGCGAACACGTCCCACATCAGCGGCGACTTGAAGTTCTGCCAGAGCTGGCGCTGGTTCGGGTAGGGGAACAGCCAGTACGCGTACCAGGCGCGACCAACGTGGATCGCCGGGAACAGCGCAGCGGTCATGACCGCGAAGATGGTCATCGCCTCAGCCGCCCGGTACACGCCCGTACGCCAGCGCGAGCGGGTGAGGAAAAGGACCGCTGAGATGAGCGTTCCCGCGTGGCCGATACCGACCCAGAACACGAAGGTCGTGATGTACACGCCCCAGTAGACGGGCGGGTGGTACCCAGCGACGCCGAGCCCGTAGATGAGCTGGTACACCCAGCACAGTCCACCGAGCCCGAGCACGATGAGGGTGAGCGTCAGCACGCCGAGGTACGCGTAGTCCGGCGTGAAGAGCGGGCGAAGTACGTCTTTGTTGACGTCCTGGTAGGTGAGCTCTTTCATCATCCCTCCTTGCCGGGTGCGGGGGGCTCAGCGGGCTTCGGATCCGGTGGTGCCGTGCTCTTTGGCCCCTCGGCCCCGCCGATGTGGTGCCTGGCCTTGGCGAGGTAGCGCACGCCGGGCTTGGTGTTCAACTCGCCGAGGAGCGTGTAGGTGCGCGGGTTTTCGAACAGCTTCCCCACCGTCCCCGCAGCGTCCTTCGCGTTGCCGAACGTAATGGACTGCGTCGGGCAGGCCGAGGCGCATGCGGTCAGCTTCACGAGGGCCTGATCGGGCACGGTCTCGTGCAGATCGCGCCAGGAGTCCTTCACAGCGCGCGTCCGTTGCACGCAGAACGTGCACTTTTCCATGACGCCCATCTCGCGCACGGTCACGTCCGGGTTGAGCATCAGGTACATCGACTCCGGCCACGTCCACGTGTGGTAGTTGAACCGGCGGACCGTATACGGGCAGTTGTTCGCGCAATACCGCGTGCCGACGCAGCGGTTGTAGACCATCGCGTTCAGGCCGTCGAGGTTGTGGTAGGTCGCCAGGACCGGACAGACGCCCTCGCACGGCGCGTGTGAGCAGTGCTGGCACATCGACGGCAGATGGCGGACGTCGAGATGTTCGCCTTCGCCCTCGATGAACCGGTCCATGCGGATCCAGCTCATCCCGCGGCCACGGCGCACCTGGTCCGGGCCGACGAACGGGATGTTGTTCTCAAGGTCGCACGCCGCGACGCACGCCATGCAGCCCGTGCAACTGTTGAGGTCGATCGCCATCGCGAACCGGTACGTCGGGTGCTGCGGCTCGGGGAAGAAGTCGTGGATGCCCTTCTCATCGAGCCGCTTGTCCCACTCGACCTTCTCGAGGTCGAGCACGTCGCCGGCCTTGCCCGTGGGCTTGGCGGCGGCTTCCTCGGCGGAGCAGGCGACCGCGATCGGCCGCCCGTCCATCGTGGTTGAGCCGCAAAGTGCGAAGAAGTCCGAGGTCTCGTCCGATCGGGCCACGCTTGCGCGCGAAACGTAGGTGGCGAGCGCACCAGAGGACGCGTCCTGCGCTGAGGCGAGCAACGTCATCGGGTTCACACCGCGGCCTGAGCCGTAGCGCCCCATGTTCGTGTGACCGTTGCCGAGCACGACGGCGACAGTGTCCTCGCGCACTCCGGGCGTCGCGAAGTAGCCCAGCGTGATGTCGCCGGCCGCCGTCTTGACCTTGACGGAATCCGTCTTGCCGAGGCCAAGCTTCTCGACCGTCTTCGGGTTGAGCTCGGCCCAGCTCCCCCAGGTGCTGGTGCTGATGGGGTCGGCCAGCTCTTGCGCCCAGGGGCGGTTGGCATGCCGACCATCCCCCAGGTTGGTGCTTGGGAAGAGCACGAGCGCCAGATCCGCACCAGCGATCGCCGCCGGGAGCGCGGGCAAGGCCGCCAGGGTGAGCGGGAGGGAGGTCGCGCCCGCCGCAGCGAACGATCCGCCCTTCTGACGGACCGTGACCCACCATGCGTCAAACGACCCGACGCCGTTCCAGACACGACGCTTCCAGCGCTCCTGGACGTACTGGCGGAACCCGTCGTAGGCGAAGCCCAGCGGCGCGGACGCAGTGGCGAGGTGTGCAGCGAGGAGGCCGAGCGCGGGGTCGACGGGCGGGGCGGCTGGAGCATCCGCAGCCTTCGCCGCCGGTTTCTTGCCGGCTACCGGGTTGGCGGGTTTTGGGGCCGGGGCGACGGGAGCGGGCGTCGCAGTGTCGACGCCGAGCATCGGGACGACAGGGGGCGGGGGCTCCGGCAACGCCAGCGCCTTCGCGAGCCCGAGGAGCACATCGCCGACCGTGCGGCTGTTCTTCAGCGGGGTCATCGCCGCTTGCTGCAGCGTGGCCACGCCCGTCGTCACCTCGGCGTCCCCCCACCCCTCAAGCGACGAGCCTGGGGGCAGGATGAGCGTCTTTTCCGTCGTCGAGTCGTTTGCCTCGTCGGCGAATTGCACGACCAGGCCGACCGCCGCGAGCGCCTCCGCGACCTTGTCGGACTGCGGGAAGTTGTACGCCGGGTTCACCCCGTCGACGAACAGCACGCCGACCTTGCCGGCTCGCGCGTCCTCCAGCAACGCTTTGGCGTCCGCGTAGCTCGACACGGTGCCGTAGCGCTGCTCCTTGCCGAAGACGACGGTCTTGCCGACGTTCCCGCAGATGTCGTTGATGAGGTAGGTGACCGCGGCGAGATCGGTTGCGCCAACGCCCGCATTCGTGCTGCCGCCCGGCAACACCACCGACCGTTTGTCCGTGATCCAACCCGCGATCTCGGTCAGCTTTTCCACCGCGATGCCCGAGGCCGTCGCGGCGGCCGCAACGTCCACACCCGCCAGGAGGCTGGCGCGCGTATACTTCACCTTGTCCGCCGCGAGCTTCGCGATCGCCAGCGCGACCGCGAGCTCCGTACCGGGGTTCGGCGGCAGGAAGTGGTCGGACTGGGAGGCCGTCACCCCTGCGCGGGGCTCGACGCACACCAGCCTCGTCACAAAACCACCCTTCGCCGGGTTCTTTGCGCTCGCCCAGCCCTTCGTCATCCCCATCGACCCGTAGGCCGTTCCGAGGAAATCAAGGCCGAAGGACAGGATCACCTGCGCGTTCGCCAGCTCGTAGGTCGGCAACGTGGCGACGCCAAACGCCTGCCGCGTAGCCGCCAGCAGCGTCTCCACGCCCAGCGCCTCCCAATGCACCCGCCGCAGGCCGGTCGCCGCGCCGAACTCGCCGAGCAGCGCGTCGAGGCTGCCCGTGCGGTAGCCGCCGAGCCACGCGACGGACTTGCCCGCAGCCTGAGCGGCCTTGACGGCGTCCGCAACTGTCTTCGTCGCGGCGTCCCAGTCCACCGACTTGCCGCCCTGCGTCGGGCCTTGCACGCGGTCGGGGCCGTAAGCGCCGACGAGCCCCATGTGCCCGCGCGTACAGAGGCCGTGCCCCTCGGTCCAGTCGGGGTTGCCTTCGACCATCACCACGCGCCCTTCCTTGGCGCGCGCGACCATGCCACAGCCCGAGGCGCATTCGCCGCAGGCCGTGGAGAAGTAGGTCGGCGTCCCGGGGAGCTCGTCCTCGGGCATCTGCACGTAGGGGAGGTCGTGCTCGATCGGCGTGCGCGGGTCGATCGTGCAGGCTGCGGCGGTCGCGGCGCTGGCGATGCTGGCAGTCTTGAGGAAGTCGCGGCGGTTGAGGTCCATCTCGATTCCTACTTGTGGCAGGTCCAGCAATCCTTCAGCTCCGAGCGCCGAAGTTCCTGCTGGGATCCGTAAGCGTCATCCAACTTGTGCTGGGCGTGGCAGTCGAGGCACCAGCCCATCTGCAACGAGGCGACCCGCTGGTCGACCCCCATGTCCTGAACCTGCCCGTGGCACTCCTGGCACTGCACGCCGCCGAGCACGTGGCGCTTGTGCGAGAAGTACACGAAGTCAGGCAGATCGTGGACCTTGACCCAGGGGATCGGGTCGCCCTTGCCATCGGCCCAGAAGGCCTTGAGCTTTTCCAGCTCCGGCCGGTTCGGGGCGCCGTTCTGGCCGTCCGACGGGGTCATCTTGTGACAGCCCATGCAGAGCTGTGTCGGCGGGATGCCGGCGTGCACGCCCTTGCGCGCGCCGGAGTGGCAATACTGGCAGTCCATCCCCAGGTCTTTCACGTGCTTGGAGTGCGGGAACGCGATGGGCTGGGTGATCGGGTCCTTCGGCGGCGTGCCCACGGCGACCGACAGATCCTTCCGGAAGAAGGTCATCTTGTCGATCTCAAGCGGCGAGGACATCATCGGGATGTCCACGAGCGTGTTCGGCGCGAGGTTCTTGCTGCCGATCGGGAAGATCGCCTCATCGGCGGGTTTTGCGACGGCGTTCGTGGAACAGCTGGTCATGACCCAGAGCGGGACGGAGACCAGCGCGAACACCAGGGGTGCTCCTGGCAGCGATCGCATGCATCCTCCTGCCGATTCGGCGGGGGAAAGAGACTACGGGGTGCGTGAGGACGGGGAAGAAGGGGGCGAAGGCTAACCGGGCGGGTGCGGCGCTTCAAGCACACCGCACGCTGTTCGCGCTACTTCCCGACGAAGTCGTTCTGAATGTACGCGAGCACCTGCCAGGCCTCGTCGTCGGACAGCCCGAGGGGCGCCATGCCGGTGCCCTGAATGCCGTTCTTGATGATCCAGTGCTTGACGCCGGGGCTCGTGAAGTCCCAGCGCGACTGCGAATGGAAATTGGCCGGATGCTGCGGCAGAGCCTGCGCCGTCGGCGTGTCCGCGAGGCCGGTGTCGCCGTGACAGGCGGTGCACTTCGTGTAGACGGTCTTGCCGGCGGCGATAGCGGCGGCGTCGCCCGCCTTGGGGTTCGGACCATCGGACTTCGCAGCCTTCGCGGCGTCGTAAGCCTTGCCAGCGAACTCGTCAGGCGCGTAGGGACCGGCAGGAGCGGCTGCGGGTGCGGGGGCGGGTGCTGCCTCGGGCGCAGGGGCAGGCGCGGGAGCGGGCGCCGGAGCCGGCGCCGGAGCCGGCGCGGGCGCTGCAGCGGGGGTGGGAGCGGACCCACCGCTACACGCGGCGAGCAGGGCGACGGAGAGGAGCAGGCCAGACCGGAGAGACATGTGGACCTCGGAAAAGGGGCGTCAAGTAACAACATGTCACCTCACTGTCACTTCCCCGATTGCTTCTCGCGCTCCATCACCTTCTCCTTGGATCGCGGAAAAAGGCGAATGTACACGCCTTCTTCCTGCGTCACCTGCAGCACGTCGCCCCGCGTGATGCCGTTCGCGCGGTTCAGCAGCTCCGTCGCCTGACCGGTCGCGCCATCCAATTTGACGAGCACCGCCCGCCCGTCCTTCACGGCCGCGGTGACCTCGTCGATCAACGCGGGCACCTGATCCGGAGGCACGCTGGCCACGAGCGTGTCGAGCCGGGTCACGGTGCCGTCGAGCTTGATGAGCAGGGGTTGGGCGTCGGCCGTGGTGTCCCGCACAGCCTTGAGGGTCGCGTGGGCGTCCGCGATCAACGCGGGGAGTTGGGTCGTCGCCACGGCAACGTTGTGGAGCGCGATCTCGGCATCCGCGAGCATGCGTTTTGGCCTCTCCGGGTCGTCCTTCACAGCGGCTGAGAGGCTCGCCATCACCGCCTTGACCGACTCGGGGTCGACGGCGTCGAGCATCGGGCCGAGGCGGGTCACGAGCTGATCGATCTCCAGCGCGTCGTGGTCGGCGACGAGCTGGTCGCCCGCAACAAGCAGAGGGGCATCGCGCGATTCGGGGATGATCTCGACGTACTTCTCGCCAAGCACCGAGCGCGCCCGAAGCGCCACCCGCGCGTCCTTGCGGATGCCCGCGTCCCCATCGAGAGAGATGTCCAGCTCCGCCTTGTCAAAGTCCACGTGCAACTTGTCCACCCGCCCCACCGGAACGCCCGCGATGCTCACCGCAGCCCCCTCCGATAGTCCAGCGACATCCGGCAGTATCGCCGTCACGGGGATGGTGTTCGCGCCAAACCTGCGAATGGCCCCGGCCTCCAGCGCGAGGAAGACGAGCAGGCCGCCGGCCACGACCACGAGGATTCCAACTCCGAGTTCGTAGCGGGCCATGGGGCGCGAGTATCAAGAATTTCGGCGTGACGTTCCGCATCCCCGCGCGTTCAGATCGAGTCGTTACCGTCTTTTCTGAGGGGGGCGGCTGCTCGCCGCCCCGCCGATCCCGGCGCTCGGCACACCTCGCGCCAGCCTCGGCGGTCAATTCTCACCGTTCCAAGGCCACGAACCCCGCCAGCCGGCGAGTACGCCGCCTGTCACGGTTCGTGCGCGGAACGGCGGGCTGGGGGCCAATCC
>CAIMSU010000331.1 GCA_903844155.1 uncultured Pseudomonadota bacterium
CCGGCGCAACGTGAGGGCCGCACCGCCGTCGATGCAGTCCGCGACGATCACCTTGAGCCCCCACCGTGCCCGCGAGCTGTCATCGCGCCCCGTGCGGCGGACCGGATCGCCATCATGACGTGGGGCTGTTTGGCGGGCCTGCGGGTTCATGGTGACAATAGCCGTAGGTCACCGTCACACCGCCCGGTGAAAGCGTGATCTTCTCGATGAGCTGACCGAGCGCGTCCCGACGCTCATCGATGGGGCGCTCGGCCCAGGCCTCCAACACCGCCGCCCGGAAGGCATCCGCGTCGATTTCGTCAGTGGGAGGCATCTCGCGCTGGGCGGGGAGCGCCGCAAGTTGGAGCTTCGCGGTGTCGCGTTGGGCGCGGAGGGGCGCGTTCATTGCCACGGCGTCGGCCTCGTCAAGCACTCCGCTGATGACCTGGGCCCCGGTGAGCCGGATGCGCTTGTCCAAGTCCGCGATCACGCCAGCCAGGCGCTCGCGCTCGGCGGCCGTCTCGTCGATGCTCGTGTCCTGGAGCCGCATCAACGTGTCGGCAATGAGGGCGTGGACGTTTTCGGGAGCCAGAACCTTCTCCTCGATCACGTCCATCACGAGCTTGTCGAGCTTCTCCACTCGGATGGACACGCCCGAACAGGCGGCGGGGTTCTCCTGTCGCGTCGCGCAATAGTACAGGTACGTCGGCTTCGATTTCTGGCCCCCCTGCCACACCCTCACCGAGCCGCCGCAGGTTCCACACCGGAGCCACGGCGTGAGCAGGCCGTGCTCGCCCATTCGCATCCGGCTCTCGCCGTTGCCCTGGCCGTCCTTGCGGTTCCGGTCGCGGAGCGCGCGCTTGGCCTGCACGCGGTCGAAGGTGGCGTCGTCGATCGCTGCCTCGTGCGCCCCACGCGCAACCACGTTGCCGTCGTGGACGATGTGGCCACAGTACGTCGGCGAGGTCAGGATGTTCTGGACGTGCTTCGGACGCCAACAACCCGGCGCGTAGGCGCGGTCGATGTCGGCGCGGCCGGGAGGCTGGACTCCCTCCCGGGTCAGGCGCTCGGCGAGGCGCATGCCGCCGTCGGCACCGTCGGCGTACTCGGCGAAGATGCGCTTCACTGTGTCGAAGGCGGCGCGCGTGCCGTCGGTGACGACGAGGCGCTGACCTCCCGAGCTGCGGTCGATGGCGTAGCCGTACGGGGCGTGCCCGTACTGCCAGAAGCCCTTCTCGGCTTGGCTCCGCATCCCGCGCACGACGTTGCGGGACAGCTCTTCGCTGTAACGTTCGGCCAACCACGCAAGGATCGGGCGAATCAACTTCCGGAAGGAGCGGTCGCCCGCGTCGGGCTCGGTGAGGGACACCACGTCGATGTCGGCTTCGTCGAGGGTGGCGAGCGCGCGGAGCGCGTCGAACATGTTCCGCGCGAGGCGGCTGAAGGCCCAGACGTACAGGCGGTCGATCTGCGGGCCGCCGCGCTTCTTCGCCCGGCTCGCGTCGCGTTGCGCCTCGGCGCGGGTGATGAGCTGGAGGTAGGACGTTCGACGCTTGGTTGAACGCCCGCTGATGCCCTCGTCGATCAGCCAGTTCTGCGGCGGGATCACGACGCCATCGGCGGCGGCACGCTTGGAAATTTCTTCTTTTTGTTGCTCGATGCTCTTGTCCTGGCGAGGGTCCGAGCAGCGGAGGTAGGCGGCGCCAACGAGGGGCATGGGGACTCCAGAGATATTCAGGTTGTACTATACATAATGTCTTACCGCCACTACGCGGCGACACGAATCCGGGTGGCTCGTTGGATCGCGGCCTGCAACGCGCCGAGCGGCAGGCACGACGACCAAGCCGCGGGCGACGGATCGCCCTCCTCGGTCACGACTTCGCCGACCACCGGGACACGGAAGCGCATCCCGTCGGTGGCCTCGCGGACGGCGAGGAGCAGGGCGAGGAGTACCGGATGCTCGTGGCCGACGAGAGGCCGGGCGCGCTCGGCGACGGTGCCGAGCGCGGCGGTGAAGTTCTGGTTCGCGGCTGCGACGGCCAGCGGTGCGCCGCCCCAGGTCGCCCAGAGGCGGATCGTGGGCACGGGCGCGGCACACAGATCGCCGCCGGGGTGCATCCCCTTCGGGCCGGCGAGTTCGAGCACGGTGTCGGGCGAGCCGTCGAAGGTCACCAGCGCGCCGTGGCCGGACCGGACGATGCCGCGGATGTTGTCGATGATGCGAGCGTGGCGGGGGTGGATGGTGGTGGTCATCAGGTGCTCCGAGGGTGGCCGCGTGGGCGCGGGATTCGGCAGGGAGCGTAGCGGCCCGAGGCGATCCAATTGACGAGTTTCGCTTGCCACTTCCTACCGCCGCCCTGCTGAAAGTGCGGTAAGGAAGGCGGGATGTGGATTGTCGTGGGTGCGCTGGCGTCGCCAGCGGGGTGGCGCTCGGGGGACGCCGCTGTAGGTCGAGCGGCAACCGCTGTTGGCGATGCGGCAACTGCTATCGGCGGCGCGGCCAGCGCTGAAGGGGGTGCGGCAACCGCTGTTGGAGATGCGGCAACTGCTGCTGGCGGTGCGGAAAGTGAGGCGGCAACCGCTGTAGGCGCCGGCGGCAAGGGCTGTAGGCGGTGCGGCAAGCCCGTGCGGCAAGCGCTGTAGGTGCTGAAAGCAGTGAATTCGGGCGCAATTCGATGCTCGCCGCGCGGTTTCAGCAGCGGATTCGGCCTCTGCGCGGGTGCCGGGCTCCACTTCGGTGGCCAGAACGGTGAGGCGCTCGGCATCCGTGGCGATCACGGGCTCCGTGTCGCCGTCGATCGGCGGCGCGGTCGGCGCCGAACCGAACGCGGCCGACGCTGTCGCCGACGCGGTTCACGGTCAGTGTCGAGCGGCCGATGGCCCAGCTCGCGCGGTCGAGGCGCCGATCACGCGCGGTCGGGGGCCGCGCGAGTCGCGGTAGATGCTCACCGGAAGCGCGGTCGAGGCCGCGGTAGGGAGCCGCGGTTTGGGCCGCGACTGCGGTAGCCGCAGATTTGGCCCGCAATTCGATAGCCACCGCGCCGATCCGCGAGGCTCCGCGCTCTTCCGCGAGGTTCCGGGCTCGCGCTCCGACGCGGACGCGGTACTTTTCGGAGATGCCGACACCGATCGCCCCCGAGCGCCGCGCCCTCGAAGTCGACGTCCACGACGACGAGGAGGTCCGGCGCTGGCTCGCCGGGATGCTCGCCGCCCAGATCGCTACGCGCCGGGAGCCGGTGCCCGCGATCCACCTGTTGTTCGACGGGCACGAGGAGGTTCTGGAGTGGACGGGCGTGCGCGAGGCCGACCCCGGTGCCGACCTCGCGGCCACATGGGCGGCGCTCGCGCCGCGCCGTGACGTGGAGCGCCGCATCCTCGTGCTTCGCCTCGAACACGAGGACGGCACATCGGAGGCGTGCATGTTCGAGGAGACGTGGGAGGACGGCGAGCCAGCCGCGTGGTGGTTCGGCCGCCGACGGTACGCCGTCGAGGACGGGATCGGGCGCCTGCTCGACGTCGCATGGCAGCAACATGCGGGACCGGGTCGCGCACCCGAGCCCTTCGCCAGCATCCTCTCCCCGGCGGCGGGGGCCCGCCCCGCCCAGCTTCTCCCCGCCCGCGCTCCCGAGCCGAAGGTGTGGATGCAGACCGACGAGGCGGCGTCGAGCGCACGCCTGCCGACGACGGCGGCGGAGATGGCCGAGCAGACCCAGGCCGTGGTGCTCGGCTCGCTGGAACGCGAGGGCTTCAAGCACCTCCTCGTCTTCCTGATCCGTGGTCGAACCTGGGAGAAGTGGCTGCTTGGCGATGCCCTGCCGACTGCGGCGGACGACATGGTCCGGTGGATCTGCGGGCGGCTCGGGCAGCCCGACGGCGTCGCCACCGCCGAGGGCGTGCTCGCCCACGTGGACGGGAAACCCGAGCGCGTGATCCGGATCGTCGGCGAGATGGGCGGTCGCCGCGCCGAGCGCGCGATCATCATGGCGCCGAAGCCGGGCAAGCCCGAGGATGTCGTGACCGGTCGGTGGATGGCGCGCGAGCTGGGGCCGGCGCCCGAGGGGGAGGGCTGGATCGGCGTCGAGCCGATGCTGCCGGGCGAGATGATCACGACGGTGATGGGGTACGGGACGCCGAAGTGAGGTGATGCCGGATCGGCGCGTTGAAGGTGATGCCGAAATAATGCCGGACCGGATGCGGAACCGATGCCACATATTCCATGGAATCATATGGAATATTCCGTCATCACGAGCTGAAGCGGCAAGGTGGAATCGTGGAATCGCTCCCCTCCGGGCCGCCCTCATCGCGTGCCGATCCGGCTCTCCGCGCGCATCGGGTTCGCCCTCGGCCGGGCGGTCGCGGTAGATTGGCGGAGCCGCCATGCCACGCCGACGCCAGCCCGCGAACCCGCCGACGCCGCCACCGGACGACGACGCGGTCGACTCGGCCCGTATGGACGAGCTGGTCGCCGCCATTCGGCCCCTGGCGGAAGGGTTGCGGGCCCTCTACGCCCAGGTCGTCGCGGTCTACCGGCCCGAGGTCGATGCCATCATCGCGTCGCGAAGCCGTGACCGGCGCCGGATCGAGCAGGCGCTGGATGGGCTCCTCTCCGTCGCCTGCGATGACGAGGCATTGGCGGTGTTCAAGCGCTTGTGCCGCTACTACTGGGACATCGACCCCGCCGCGACAGCGACGTACGTCTACGCCTACCGGGACATGTTCGGCCACGAGGGGGAGGCCGACAAGGGCGGAGCGACCGCGCCAGGCGAGTGACGTCGCGCGGCCTGCGAACGGTGCCAGCGCCGCCTGGCATCTCGTACTGGCTCACCCGGTACAGGCTCAAAAAATGAACCAGTTCACGTTGAGCCACTACCCGGCGCGTGCCCATGGGCCTTGCTCGCTCGTCCCCCCGATCTCGGCGTCAGCAGCGGCTGACTTAGGGGCACGCCGAGGGGGCGCGCGCTACGCTGCCGGGGCCGCCGCATGCTTCCTCCGCCGACCCCAGGTTCCATCGTCTACTGCCGCTCTCGACGCTACCTCGTCGAGGACGTGGTGCCGCGCAACGACGTCGGCGAGGACACGCTCGTGCGCCTCGCCTGCCTCGACGACGACGCGCAGGGCCAGCCGCTGGAGGTGCTGTGGGAGCGGGAGATCGACGCCCGGCCCCTGAGCGCCACCTCTTGGCAGTCCGTCGTCGCGAAGGGCTTCGATAATCCGCGCTGGTTCTCTGCTTTCCTCCACACGGTTCGCTGGAATTGCGTCACTTCTACCGACGCGAAGCTCTTCCAGGCGCCCTACCGCGCCGGGATCGAGGTGAAGGCGTACCAGCTCGAACCGCTGCGCAAGGCGCTCCTGATGCCGCGGGTGAACCTGTTCATCGCGGACGATGTCGGGCTCGGGAAGACCATAGAGGCCGGGCTGATCCTGCGTGAGCTGCTCATGCGGCAGAAGGTCCGCCGGGTCGTCGTGGCGGCGCCGCCCTCGGTGGTGCGCCAGTGGCAGGAGGAGATGGAGCAGCGCTTCGGCCTCACGTTCGTGGTCTACGACCGCGACTGGGTCGCCGCCCAGCGTCGGGAGCGCGGGTTCACGCAGAACCCTTGGAAGACCCACACACGCTTCGTCATCTCCCATGCGCTACTACGCGACGAGGCCTACGCGGCCCCGCTGCGGGACTGGCTCGCCGAGGAGAGCGCGGGCCCGGCGATGCTGATCCTCGACGAGGCCCACAACGCCGCGCCGTCGAGCGGGCAGAAGTATGCCATCGACTCGAAGTTCACGAAGACCGTGAGCGACCTCGCGCCCCTGTTCGAGCATCGCCTGTTCCTGTCGGCGACGCCGCACAACGGCCACCCCAACAGCTTCGCCGCGCTCATGGCGCTTCTCGACCCCCAGCGGTTCTGCCGGGGTGTCCGCGTCACGGACAAGAAGCTGCTCGATCAGGTCATGGTGCGGCGGCTGAAGCAGGATCTCCGCGATGTCGGCGAGGACTTTCCACGCCGCACGGTCGTGCCCGTCGTGATCAGCGGCCTTCCCGCCGACGCGCCCGAGCTGACCCTGTCCCGGCTCCTCCAGGAGTACCGGCAGGCGCGGGAGGCTCGGCTGTCGGCCGCGTCGCGGGCCGCCCAGGTGGCTGGGATGCTCGTGCTCACCTCCCTCCAGAAGCGGCTGCTCTCGTCGCACGAGGCCTTCGCCCGCACCCTCGCCGTCCACCGCGCAGCGATGGTCAAACTGGCCAGTGCGGCCCCCGCCACCGCGGCGCCCCGTTCGAGCGCGCAGACCAGCCTTCTCCGTGAGAGCGTCGGCGCCGACGACGAGCGTGCGGAGCTGCCAGAGGCCGAGGTGCAGGCCGAAGACGACGCCCAGGTCGCCGCAGCGACGGCTGCCGCCGGTGCCGCGCTCGGTGCCGAACTCGCTCTCCTGGACCAGATGTCCGGGATTGCCGAGCGCGCCCGCTACCAGCGAGACGCCAAGACCGAGCGACTGCTCGCCTGGATCGAGGCGAATCTTCGTGTCAACGGGCAGTGGGCGGCGCGCCGCGTGCTCATCTTCACCGAGTACACCGATACCAAGCGCTACCTCGAAGATCAGCTCGCGCAGGTCTACCCGGATGCCGGTCGTCGGGTCACGACCTTCCACGGCGGGATGGGCGAGGACCGCCGCGAGGCCGTCAAGGACGCCTTCAACGCCGATCCCGAGAAGCACCCGCTGCGAATCCTCATCGCCACGGACGCGGCGCGGGAGGGCATCAACCTCCAGAACCACTGCGCCGACCTCTACCACTACGACGTGCCGTGGAACCCCGGCCGGATGGAGCAGCGGAACGGCCGGATCGACCGCAAGCTCCAGAAGGCGAAGGAGGTCCGCTGCCACTACTTCGTGCTGCCGCAGCGCGCGGAGGATCGCGTACTCGACACTCTCGTGCGAAAGACGGGCACCATCCGCGACGAGCTGGGCAGCCTCACGCCGGTCGTCGAGCGCAGCCTCGCGCGCATCCTCGAAGAGGGAATCCGCCACGAGAGGGCCGCCTCGATCGCCAGCGAGATTGTCGGCGTCGATCGCGGGGAGGATGTGGGCGAGCGCCACGCGGCCATGGTCGAGGACCTCGAATCCGCCCGCCCGCGGAACGAGGTGTTGGTCAGGCAGATCGCCGACCTCCAGAAGATGCTGGACCAGGCCCGCAAGTGGATCGGGCTCGACGACCGGCACTTCCGCGACGCGCTCTCGGCCTCTCTCGAACTCCTCGGCGCCGGGGAGCTGATCCAGGTCGATGCCCACGCTGCCGACCCCTCGAAGGCGCGGTGGGCGCTGCCTGAGCTGGCGTCACGAACGGCCGCGGACCCGAGCTGGGTCGGCACGCTGGACACCCTTCGCGTTCCCCGCAAGCGCCAGGAAAAGCCTTGGGAATGGCGTAGGTCCGCCGCGATTCGCCCGGTGATCTTCCGGGACGCCGGGACGCTCGACGGCGACTCGGTTCACCTCCATCTCGAACACCGCGTCGTCCAGCGGCTCCTCGGCCGGTTTCTCGCGCAGGGGTTCGTGCACGACGAACTGCGCCGGGCGTGCGTGATCCTCACCGACGAGTCGAGCCCGCGGGTGGTGTTGCTCGGCAGGCTTTCACTGTACGGCGACGGCGCGGTGCGACTGCACGACGAGGTGGTGGCGACCGCCGCGGACTGGGTCCCGCCGGAGACGCGACGGGGGAGGCTGGCGGCGCTCGGGGAGCGCGACAAGGCCGACGTGCTCGAACTGATCGAGGCATCCCTCGGTACGCCGCGCCTGCAGACGGTGGCCGACTCGGTCAAGGAACGGCTCCAGGCGCACGCGCCGCGCGATGTGAGTGAGCTGCTGCCCGCGATGGAGCGCCGCGCCGAGACGCTCGCCGACCGTGCGGTGAAGGCGCTGACCGAGCGGGGTGGCCGGGAGGCCGTCGAGATGGTCACCATCCTCGAAGAGCAGCGAAAGCGCATCGAGGCGAGAATCGCCGAGATCGAGGCACCGAACCGCCAGTTGAAGCTGGCCTACGCCGCGGACGACGAGCGCCAGCTCCGGTCGGACCTCCGGCATCTGAAGACCCGCGTGGGGCGGATCGACGGCGAGAAGGAGACCGAACCGGCCCGCATCCGGCGCGCCTACGAGGTGCGCGCGCGCCGCCTCGAACCCATCGGCCTCGTGTACCTCTGGCCGGTGTCGGGATGAGGCTCAATATGCCGGATCCTGGATTTCATCGACGTCAAGCAGGCCGAGGCCTGCCGTCCCCGCGCGCCGCGCAGCGCACCGACTTCCGTGCCGCCATCGGCACGCACCTCGGCGCAGGCCCCGCTTGAGCAGCGACCCCGAGCTCGAAGCCCACAAGGAGTGGATCGGCTACCTCCAGCCGGTCGGCCTCGTCGTGTCGCCGCCGGCGCTCCAGAAGGCGCAGGTCGTCGTCTCGCGGAACGTGATTCCCGAGCAGGACCGGCTCGTCGGGCTCACCGTGGACTTCGGCGAGGACGAGATCGCGGCGATCCCGACGTTCCGCGACCTCGCGGAGAAGGTGCTTCGCTGGCGTGGTCGGGACCTCGTCGAGCCGCCGGAAGGCCTCGAAGTCACGCTCAGCGCCTACCAGGACACTCTTCGCCCCTCGCTGGCCGTGCCCGATCCGGAGAACCCGGGAAAGTGGCTCGCTCTCGTCCAGGTGCTCCCCATCGGCGGCGACATGGACAAGTCGGACCCCGCTCACGAGGGCTGGCGCGCGAGCGCACAGGAGCGCCTGGAGCGGCTGCTGCGCGAGTTGGACATCCCCATCGGGCTCCTGTTCAACGGGCTCGGCCTGCGGCTGGTCCACGCGCCGAAGGGCGAGACATCGGGACACCTGACCTTCCCGATCCAGGCGATGACCGAGGTGGGCGGCCGGCCGATCCTCGCAGGGATGCTCTGTCTCCTTGACGCCGACTGCATCTTCTCGCCGGACAAGCCCCGCCGCCTGACGACGCTGCTCTCCGAGAGCCGGAAGTACCAGTCGACCGTATCGAACGCGCTCGCCGGTCAGGTGCTGGAGGCCCTCCACGAGCTCCTGCGCGGCGTCCAGGCCGCCGACGAAGCCGCAAACGGGCGCATCCTCGGCACGGTGGTCCCCGACCACTACGACCACCTCTACGCCGGGCTCGTGTCGGTCCTCATGCGGCTCGTGTTCCTGTTGTACGCCGAGGATCGCGAGCTGATGCCGCGGGACAACGTCTACCAGCGGCACTACGCGGTCGGCGGGCTCTACGAGCGGCTCCGGGCCGACGCGGGCTTGTACCCCGACACGATGGACCAGCGGTACGGCGCGTGGGCGCATCTGCTCGCGCTGTTCCGCCTCGTCCACGATGGTGGGAAGCACGCGGGCCTCTCACTCCCGGCAAGGAACGGTGAGCTGTTCAACCCGGACAGCTACCCCTTCCTCGAAGGGCGCCCCTTCGCCGTACACCGGGTTCTCGGCGAGCGATTCGAGGCCCCGAAGGTCTCCGACGGCGTCATCTGGCGCGTGCTCCGCAACCTGCTGATGTTGAAGGAGGAGCGCCTCTCCTACCGGACGCTCGACGTCGAGCAGATCGGTAGCGTGTACGAGGCGATCATGGGCTTCGGCGTGGAGAGGGCGTTCGGCCCGTCCATCGGCGTGAAACCCAAGAACATCGTCGTCGACCTGGCGAAGGTGCTCGCGAAGTCGGCCGCGGAGCGCACCAAGTTCTTCGCAGAGGAGGCAGAGTGCAAGCTCCCCCCTGCGGTGGCCTCCGCCGTGGGTGCTGCCACCTCCCCTGAGCAGGTCGTTGCTGCGCTCGCCTCAAGGGTGTCACCCTACACGCCGACGACGCTGGCCAAGGGCGCGCTCTACCTCCAACCCGGCGAGGAGCGTCGGCGGAGCGGATCGCACTACACGCCGCGCGAGCTGACCGCCCCGATCGTGCGCACGACGCTACGCCCGATCTTCGAGGCGATGGGCGAAAAGCCAACGCCCGAGCAAATCCTCGCGCTGAAGGTCTGCGACCCGGCGATGGGCTCCGGGGCCTTCCTCGTGGAGGCGTGCCGTCAGCTCGGCGAGCGGCTCGTCGAGGCCTGGGAGGTCCACGGCCGTCTACCCAAAATCCCGGCGGACGAAGAGCCGTACTTGCATGCGCGCCGCATGGTCGCCCAGACCTGCCTGTACGGCGTGGACAAGAACCCGATGGCGGCGAGCCTCGCCAAGCTGTCGCTGTGGCTGGTCACGCTGGCCCGGGATCACACATTCACGTTCCTCGACCACGCCCTGAAGCACGGCGACTCGCTCGTCGGGTTTTCGCGGCTGCAAATCGCCTCGTTCCGCTGGGACGTGGAGGGCGCGTGGACAGCGCCGCTGTTCGCGGACCTCGCCCGGAACCTGGGGAGGGCGAAGCTGGAGCGCACCCGCATCCAGGCGCTCGGGGACGATCACGACGTCGAGGTGCGCGACGCCTACGACGAGGCCGAGAGGGCCCTCCACGATGCGCGGCTGAAGGGGGACCTGCTCGTCGCGGCCTTCTTCGCGGGAAGCAAGCCGAAGGAACGGGACGAGAAGCGGAAGGAGTACCTGCGGCTCTGGCAGGATCGGGCGGACGGTTCGCTGGCGGCGGGCGAGCGGGTCGACGGGATCGTCGAGGAGCTGCGTGGTGGTGAGCGGCCTGTGCCTGCATTTCACTGGGAGGTGGAGTTTCCGGAGGTGTTCGACAGGGGAAATGCTGGGTTTGACGCGTTTGTGGGGAACCCGCCCTTCCTGGGAGGCCGTCAGGCAACCACCCGGCTCGGTGACGACTTCTGGGGGTGGCTCGTGGGCACAGTAGAGGGTGCGCTGGGAACAGCCGACCTCTGCGCCTTCTTCTTTCGTCGCGCATACGCGAACCTCCGCGTGACCGGCGCATTCGGCTTGATCGCCACAAATTCGATTGCTGAGACGGATACCCGGCGTTGCGGACTCGAGTGGATTCTAGACAACGGCGGCTCAATCTACGCCGCGCGGACGGGATTTGCGTGGCCTGGCGAGGCGGCCGTGGTGGTAGCTTCCGTGCATGTCACCAGGGGTGGGTGGCCGCACTCATGCCTGCTCAACGACAACGTCGTTCCAGCGATCGCTTCCACGCTGGCCGCCGTCGTGGACACGTCCAGCGCGGTTCGGCTCGAAAACGGGATCGAATACTCGGAAGGCACCAAGCTGTACGGGTCGGCCTTCATCATCGCACTCGCCGAGCGCGAGCGCATCCTCACGAACAACCCAGGAATCGCCGAGTTTCTCCGCGTCTATGTCAACGGTGATGTCCTCAATGGAACGCCGGAGCATGACTCGGGCGACCGGGTCGTGGACTTCGGCGATCGTGACAAGAACACCATCATCGGCTGTGACGAACTGCTGCCGCGCCTGACTCAGGACGTCGCGTATGAGAGGCGGAATCAGACCAAGCAAGTTCACGAGTCGCGACCTTGGCTGCACTGGGACAAGCGGTCATCTTTCCTTCGCGAGGCAAGGAGCTTGAACCGAATCGTAGCGACGACCATCGTGTCGAGCCAGTTCGCGTTCCACTTTGTGGAACCAACAAAGCTCTTTGCTCACGGGATCAAGCTGTTTTGCAGTGAGGACGCGGCGCTACTGGGGGCACTCCAGAGCCGAGTTCACGAGGTCTGGGTGCGCGCAACCTCATCGACCTTGGGTAGCACTATCCGATACAGCACATCAACTTCCTTCGACACGTTTCCTCTCTTACCCGCACTCACGGCCCCAGTCCGCGAGGCGGCCCATGCCTACCTTGAGTCGCGGACGACTGCGCTGCGACGGTTCGGCATCGGCACCACCGAGTTGTACGCCCGCTTTCACGCTCCTGACGATCGCTCGACCGAGATTATCGGCCTCCGCGAGCTTCATTCCATGCTGGACCGCGCTGTCCTCGATGCCTACGGCTGGCAGGACATCCCGACGACCTGCGACTTTCTGCTCGACGGTGAAGATCCCGAGGATGAAGCCGACGAGGGTGCTACCCGCCGTAAGAAAAAGCCCTGGCGCTACCGCTGGCCCGACGAGGTCCGCGACGAGGTGCTCGCGCGCCTTCTTGAACTGAACCGGCGGCGCGCCGAGGAGGAGCGCCTCGCCACCCTGACGGGAAACAAGCCGGCCTCGCCCCCGAAGGCCGCCCCCAAGGTCAAGCCACCGCCGAAGTCCGAGCCGACCGCCCCGAAGCCGGCGCCCCCCATTCCCGGCGCCCTCTTCGCATCAAGGAAACCAGAGTGAGCGGCGATCTGCGCAACCACGTCCGAACGCCACGGTCGCCACGCCCGCGTTCCCTTCACGATCGAGTGGGCGATGACGGCGCCCGAACATACTTTGGCGGGAGCGCCTAGAATGCCCACGCCTCCGGAGTCCATCGCCGACCTCAGCCGCCTTTCCCGGGCGCTCGACGACGTGGTGCGCCGCGCCGAAGCCCCGGGGGCGCGGGTGTGGGTGAGCGGGGGGCCCGGTTCAGGTCGCTCCACGCTCGCTCGCCGACTCGGCGACCTTCCGGGCGTCGTGCTCGTCGAGCCGCCCGACGCCGACGAGGCAGACGCGGCAGGGCACGCCGCCGTTCAGATGGCGGTGCGCACGGGAACCACGATCGGCGACGCCATCGGCACGGAGCAACTTACCGTAGCGGCACTTCGCACGATGGTCGCGAAGAACCAGCTCCTCGTTCTCCGCCTGCCACATTCCTGGTCGCGACCAGCGACGGCGGCCACGCGAGATGACGATTCCCGGGCACTCCGGCGTCGCGCACAGGCGTTCTACCGGGCGTGTGAGAGCGCGCAGGGGCTCCGGTGGATCGTGGTCGCCGACGCGCTGCCGACTCACCCGAAGGGTCCGGCGTTCAGGGAGGTCAAGCTTCCAGTGGTGCCGACCCGCTTGATGTCGCTGGACGACGCAGCGATATGGGGTGCGTACGTCGGCGCGGCGAGGCGCCTGAAGGGCAGCCTGCCACCTACGCTGAGCCCGAACCCGCTGGCGTTGCGCCTTGCTGTCGGTGCGGTTGCATTGGGCACCGCCGTGGACGAGGTGACCAACCGGCTGAAGTACGACGATCAGCGCTTGGGCGGCCTCGTGGAGCGGGTCGTGCTGGGCGCGATGCGCATCGGGGTCGATTGGATTCTGCAACGTTATCGCCTGCTCCGCACATCGCTTCCCGCCAAGGACGCCCTTCAAGCGTTGAACCTGCCGCCCGAACACTCCGCGCTCGTAACGGCCTGCGTCGGCTACATCGACGGGGAGACGTTGCGGGTTCCTGACGCAATCCGCAGCCACCTCGGCGCCGCGCTTGCCGGAGCCAGGGCGCAGCCGATCAACGACGCCGACAATGTGCACTCCCTGCTCGCCGATGCGCACGGGCTCTGCGATGGCGCCCCCGACCCGCGGAGTTCTGGGCCGGTGAAGGTCGGACACTCCCTGGAACGGGCCTTCCAACTGGCCAGCGCCGGCCGGTTGGGGGATCAACGTTGGAGCGAGATGGCTTGGCACCCCCCGGGCAGCGTGTTAGCACGAGCCAGGAAGTTGAGTCAAGACGGTCGCTATTCGGAGGCGGTCAGTCTGTACGAACTCTGCGTCAGCGCGGAGCCCGACAACGACTACGCGCAGCACTACTTGGCGTTCAACATGGACCGGGCTGGCGAGTCCCCGGAGCGGGCCGAGCGCTCGTTCGCACTGGCACGGCGGCTTGACCCCGGGAATGGTTGGTGGAACGGACGGCTGGTGACCTTCTATGTAGGCCTCGCGCGGTACACGGAGGCGGAGGAGGCGTACCGGGCTGCGCGCGTCAACCTCTCGAAGAGCGGCACGCTGTCTCCAAGGTTCTCCGAACTGGCATACTGGGTCGCAACCGCATGGTTGGATCGCGGCGAGGTCGCGCGCGCACGCTTGGCCTTTGACGACATCGCTCTGGCGGAGCGCGATCGTCGAACGGTGTCCGAGTTGGAAGCACGCCTCATTGACGCCGAAGAGGTCCGTCGTCTTGGAAGGTCGGTTCGACCGCCCGTCCTCGTCGGTGCCGCGCGTTGGCGACCGATCCAATTGCCGAGTACACGGAGGGGTTGCGAGCTCAAGGCGTGGTTCGGCGGTCGCGTCGCGGAGATCGACGGGGAGGAAGTTCGCGTGGTGTTGGCGGCGCCGCCGGGCGAACGTGTCCACCTGAAGCGGCTCTCACGAGAGCAGTGGGGGCGGCTCACGTCCTTCGCGCCTGAGGATCTGCTCGGTCGGTTCGTCGAGATAGGGGAGTACGGAGAAGCCACCGTTCTCGAACCCCTTTCGCGAGGCGAGTCCGTTCAGCGCGATGCCGAGCACGAGCTACGGTATCTCACCGCCTGGAAGGGGTAGTGGAGCGAATCAACCCCACCCGCTCCCTCGGGCGGGACGATCTGGCCGTGTTCGTCGCCGGGCCCGGGCTCGGCGAGGGCGTGGCGGTGGCTTTGCCCGGTGGTGGCTGGCTTCTCATCGATGGATGTCGAACGGGCGGCAACGTTGGAGAGGACGTGCCCCTCCGCACGATCTGGTCCACATGGCGACGGGACGCCACGGACACTGTGAAATGGATGCTCCTCACGCACCCGCACGGAGACCACGTCTCGGGCTTTGCGGAAGTGGTGGACGTCGTGCGACCCGAGAACATCGGGATGGCAGGCCCCCCGGCACCGGGAAGAGGTCTCCATGCTGAACTCTCCGACTGGCTGACGAGGCAGGCGCCCACCGAGGATTCGCTCGCTCGCGATCAACTGCTGGCTGCGGCGAATGCCATCCGGAGTTGGGAGCGCCGCACGGGCCGGGAGGTCACCGCAATTCATGACGGCGTCCGGTTGGTGGACGCGCCTGCGTCGGTGATCGCACTCTCACCTTCGCCTGCGTTCGCCGCTTCCCTGGCGGCAGAATCGTGGCCAGCGTTCCGAGACCGAGCGAACCTGCTGAGCATCGTCCTTGAGGTTGCCCACGGGGGGACTCGGCTGCTTCTCACCGGTGACCTCCCACACCGGGTGGCGAACAGCGAGCATCCCGAGGGATGGTCGCGCTTGGTCAGCGCATACCCGGCGGCCTGCGCGCCACGAGGCTTGAAGGTGCCGCACCACGGTTCGAAGGATGCCCTGCACCCGGCCATCAACGCCGGCGTGGCGCCGCGGGGTATGTGGACCACGCCATTCTCCAAGAACCGCGAACCGCTCCCTCGCTGGGCCGACGGCGAGGGACTGTCGCAATTGCTCGCGGTCGACGCTGTGAAGCTGACCGCGCCGCCTCGGCGCCCGCCGACGGGCCATGTACGACCTGGCGGCGAGATGACGCGCGCGCAGTTGGGGGCATGGTTGACGGCCGCCCCCCTCGCAGGATTCTTGGCGGATGCCGATGATATTTCACTTCCGACGATCTCCTCGGCCCTGAGTCCGGTCTGGCTGAGCGTCTTCAACGACAGAGGAGACGTCGTGCGTGAGGAGTGCGGGGATGCCGCGCTGCTCATCACCTCCGAGGCGCCCGCATGACCCCCCTCGACGTCCGAACCCGCCTCCTCGACGCCCTCCGCCTCGACCTCGTCGGCCCCCACGCTGGCGAGGTCTCTCGGGCGAACGAGGTCCTCCCCACCGCCCCCTCTCGCTGGTACCTCAACGGCTTCCTCGTGCCGTTCGAGGCGGCCGGCCACGCGCGCGCTGACGATGCCGGAGACGAGACCATCGACTCTGGCGGCCGACAAGCCGCGGGCGACGATGAGGCGAACCCCGACAAGGCGTCGGGCCGCCGCGCATTCTTCCCGTCCTCGATGGGCCTGTCCGTCCTCGTCCCCGCGGCCACGGAGAGCCTGGAGGCGGAGATTACCTGGGGCGACTACGACACCGAGCGCCCGAAGGACGACGAGGTAGCGGCCGGCGACGCTGACACGGCGGCAGCGCGCGGCAACTGGCGTCGAACCCCGCAGAGCGCCGTCGTCACCGTTCCGGTCGGCAAGCGTTTCGTCGAGTTGGATGTTCCTGAGCACCGCGGCGTGAAGGTCGCCGTCTCGTCGCGGGTGGTCGCGGGTACCGCTGTGGGCGAAGGGAGCCGCTCGGTCTCCGTTTTCGTCGTGAACAAGCGCGCACCCACGGGTGACGTCGTGCGGGAGCGCGCGTGGATGTTCCAGGTGCGCCTGCGCCTCACCTCGGCGAGACCGTTCGAGCCTCGTCCGGATGTGCGGGGCCGCGACGGGCGCGATCCCGACGAGCAAATCGCGGATCTCCAGTACCGCAACGCCTTCGAGTTCGCCGTGGGGCACAACGTCTCGGCGCACGTCACGTTGGACAATGACCGCTTCTGCCACGAGGTCGCGACAGCCTGGCTTCCGGTGGCCGACGTCGAGAAGGTGGTCCCTCGGGAGATGGACGATGTCGAGCTGCGGATGGAGCGGCTCGCCGACTTGACCGAAGCGCCAGCGATCAGCGCTGCGCTCGACAGGCTGGTGTCGGACTATGCCGCGTGGATCCGCGATCAACGGACCACGATGTTCGCCGACCCGGAGCACGGCGGCGTGGCCACCACGCTCATGGACCGCGCGGAAGTCGCGTGCCGCCGGATCGCCGAGGGCATCGCACTCCTCCGCGACGACCCCGTGGCGTTGGAGGCGTTTCGACTGGCCAACACGACGATCGCCGCGTCGCTCCGGCAGCGGTGGACCCACGACGACCCCGAGAACCGCCGCCCAGATGCGGCGCCCACGCCGGAGTGGCGACCCTTCCAGCTCGCCTTCATCCTGATGAACCTTGTCGGTCTCACGCGGCCTACGCACAAGGACCGCGGGTTCGTGGACCTCCTGTTCTTCCCCACGGGCGGCGGCAAAACCGAGGCGTACCTCGGGCTCGCGGCCTACACGATGGTGCTCCGCCGGCTCCAGAACCCAGGCAAGACGGGTGCGGGGCTGTCGGTGTTGATGCGGTACACCCTCCGCCTCCTCACGCTCGACCAGCTCGGGCGCGCGGCCACGCTGCTCTGCGCGCTGGAGCAGCGCCGGCAACAGGACGTCGAGCGACTCGGTACCTGGCCTTTCGAGATCGGGCTGTGGGTGGGCCAGACCGCGACGCCCAACCGGATGGGCCGCAAAGGCGACCGCGACGAATACTCCGCGCGTGAGCGCACGCTGGCATTCCAGCGCGACGACCGGAAGAACTCGGCACCCATCCCCATCGAGAACTGCCCCTGGTGCGGGCGGAAGTTCAACCGGAACAGCTTCAAGCTCCTCCCCGACGCCGACAAGCCGACGCAGCTCCGCATCCGCTGCGCCGAGCGGGACTGCCTGTACTACCGCGAGAACCTCCCGATTCTCTCCGTGGATGACAACATCTACCAGCGGCTGCCTGCCTTCGTGATCGCGACCGTGGACAAGTTCGCCGCGCTTCCCTGGGTCGGCGACACCGGGGCGCTGTTCGGGAAGGTGGAACGGGCGGACGAGTGGGGCTTCTACGGCCCCATGCAGCCGGGGCGCGGCGATCGGCTCGACAACCCGCTCCTGCCCCCGGACCTCATCATCCAAGACGAGCTGCACCTCATCTCGGGCCCGTTGGGCACGATGGTGGGGCTCTACGAGAGCGCCATCGATCACCTGTCTGCGCGGCAGGTCGATGGAAAGACCGTCGGCCCCAAGGTCGTCGCCTCGACCGCCACGGTTCGGCGTGCGAGCAGCCAGATTCGCGCGCTGTTCGGGCGCGGCGGCGTCGATGTGTTTCCGCCGCCGGGGGCGGACCGGCGCGACAGCTTCTTCGCGATCACCAAGCCACCGAACGAGCGAAATCCTCGAACCTACGTCGGCATCGCAGCGCCCGGTCGCAGCCTGAAGGTGGTCCTGCTCCGCGCGTCGCTCGCGCTGATGGGGGCCGCACAGCGCGCGTGGATCGACGCGGGTGGCGACAAGGTGGCCGACAACCCGGCCGATCCGTACATGACCGTTCTGGGCTATTTCAACTCCCTCCGCGAGCTTGGCGGCAGCCGCCGGATCGTCGAGGACGAGGTCACCGCCCAGCTCCCGAGCCTCGCGGAACGACGTCGCGTCGGCGAGCCTGCGAGGCCGTTCGCCAACCGCCAGATCGGGGAGCCCTTGGAGCTGACGTCGCGCGTGAACACCGGGAAGGTCGCGGACGCGAAGCGTCGCCTTGCCCTCGGCTTCACCGACAAGGAGCGCGTCGATTTCGCTCTGGCAACCAACATGATTTCGGTGGGTCTGGACATCACCCGTCTCGGGCTGATGGTGGTGCTCGGCCAGCCGAAGATGACCGCGGAGTACATCCAGGCGACCAGTCGCGTCGGTCGCGATGACAAGCGCCCCGGGCTTGTCGTCACCCTCCTGAACGTCCACCGGCCCCGCGATCGCTCCCACTACGAGCGATTCGAGGCGTGGCACGAGAGCTTCTACCGCCAGGTCGAGGCCACGAGCGTGACGCCCTTCTCGCCGCGTGCCCTCGACCGCGGGCTCGCTGCCGTCACCGTCGCGCTCGCGCGCCTCGGCGAGCGTGAGCTCACCGCTCCCGCTCGTGCCGGGCAAATGCCCCTTCACCACTCGAAGGTCGACTGGACGGCGGACGTGCTTTCTCGTCGCGCCGAACGCCACGACGAGACGCTGGACGCTGGCGAGCAGGAGGCGCTCCGCCAGAAGGTCAAGCTTCGCACGAAGGATCTGCTCGACACCTGGGAGCAGATCGCGGTGTCCAAGCACTCGGTGCTCCAGTACCAAAAGGAGGTGGGCGAGGCCCCACCGCTCCTGTTCGAGCCGCTCGACCCCGAGCTGATGCGCCAGCCCCTCGAAGCCCGCAAGTTCAAGGCCGCCCGGAGCCTCCGTGACGTTGAACCCACCGTGAACGTGTGGGTCAAACGACCCGACGGGCTCGACATCGAGGACGAAGGCCTATGAGCGCGAAGCGTCCCCCAGACGGGGAAATCCGGCAGAGCCAGGTGATCAGCACCTTCGGGCCGGGGGCGATGGTCGATCTCCCGGACCATTCGGTCATCATCGGGGGGCTGGAGCATTGGGACTTCCCCCGGAACGAGCGCGTGCGAATCACCGAGCCCCGCCTTGAGCAGCGGGTCTGCGAGATCCTCCAGCGCAACGATATCGCGCTGATCGCCCCGCCCGCCGCGAGCGACGAGCCTTTCGCCGCCCGGTCGGGGATGAAGGCGTTCATCTTCCCGATTTGGTTTCTCGCTCAGGTCGAGGAGCGGTGGACGGACCCGGTCTCCCAGAAGGTGTACCGGACGCGCCCGCTCGTGCCTCACAGCCAGCTCACTAAGGGGAAGTACCTCGACCGGAATCGCAAGCTGATCGACGTGGTCCCGGTTCGCTTCGTGCAGGCGTGCGTTCGGGGCCACATCTCCGACATCAACTGGTACGCCTTCGTCTACGAGGAGTGGACCGCCACCCGGCGCGGGCAGATCTGGCTCGACGAGGGAGGTGCGGGCAACGACTTCGCCGACATCTTCGTCCGGTGCGAGGCGACGAAGGCTCGCCGTCCCCTCAGCCAGGCGACGGTTGCGCAGGGGCACACCCTCGGCTTTTGCCGTGGAGATCGGCCATGGCTGGGTGGGCAGAACCGGGAGCCCAAGTGCCCCGAGCACTCCCGGCTGCTCGTGCGAAGCGCGAGCAATGCCTACTTTCCGCAGTCTCTGGGCGTAATCTCCATTCCCGACACGGACGAGGTGATTCGCGAAGCCGTCGCGCCGGTGTGGGAGGACTTTCTCCAGTATTGTGAGTCAGAAGCGGATGTCGCTCGCGAGCGGAAGAAGCAGCGCGTGGCCGTCGCCATCGAAAAGTTCACCAACGCACAAGTCTGGGCGCACATCGAGCAGCGGAAATCGCTGGTCCCCCCAACGCCGAAGGGGATCAAGCAGCTGGAGATCGAGACGCTGCTTTCCCAGCCGGACTCGGTCGGCGAAGACAAGCCCGAAGGCGACTTCTACGCCCGGGGACGGACCCCCAAGGACGTGCCGCCGTGGCTCGCCGACAAACTCGACCGCGTGGTGCTCGTCCATCGCCTTCGCGAAGTCGTCGCCCAGATCGGGTTCACCCGCTTCGAGCCGCAGGAGCCCGACATCGACGGCATGCTCGACATCAACGTGAAGCGCGGCACGCTGGCCGCCGAGATGAACTGGGTGCCGGCGATCGAGAACCGTGGGGAGGGCGTCCTCGTGACCTTCAAGCCGCAGGCCATCAAGGACTGGCTCGACGCCACGACGCGCCCGCTGGTCGACGAGCGCGGCGGCGAGCTGCTCGCGGGCTTCAGCGCGTGGGCGGAGCGTCGCGAGATGCTCGGGCTGGCACCCCCGCGCGGGATCCTTCCCTACATCATGCTGCACTCGCTTTCGCACCTGATGATCAGCGCCGTGTCGCTGGAGTGCGGGTACGCGGCAAGCTCGATCCGCGAACGGGTCTACGCCGTCCCAGGCTTCTACGGCATCCTCCTCTACACGGGCACGCCGGGCGCGGAGGGCACGCTCGGCGGGCTCGTCCAGGTCGGCAACCGCATCGAGCGCCACATCCAGACGGCCTTGCAGCTCGGGCGCTTGTGCTCGAATGACCCGGTTTGTTCTTACCATCGTCCGAACGACCCCCACGAAGAGCGGTTCCTGCACGGCGCCGCGTGCCACGGCTGCCTGCTGATCGCGGAGACCTCGTGCGAGCGCCGCAACGAGATGCTCGACCGGGCGCTTGTGGTCCCGACGGTTCACACGCCGGGTGCCGCGTTCTTCGAGACGATACCGTGAGCCTCCTCGCCGTTGGGCTCCCCGAACTGGAGGCAGTGGCCGCCGCGCTGGATACCGGCCGTCTTCGGCCTCCGGTGTCGGCCGCATCGCTCGCTGGCCTCGTTGAGGGCAGCGCCGCGCGTGGGCGTCTCGCTCGGGTGCTCGAAGGCACGGGCGACGCGGTCCTCGCTGCCGAGTGGCTTCGCTGCGTCGCCGCGGAGCGGCGGCGGACGCAGGCCTACGCCGACCGGGTCGAACTGGTGTGGTCCGGCCCCGAGGTGGACGGCTGCCCGAGCCGGGACACCGCGGTGATCGTCCGAGACCTGTTCCGACAGGCCAAGCGCGACGTGCTGATCGCCTCCTTCGCGCTGGATTACGGCGAGCGCGCGGAGGCCCTTTTCGGCGAGCTGGCCCACCGGATGGACAACGAGCCCGCCCTCGCTGTCCGGATGTTCGTCAACGTCCATCGGGACAAGAGCACCGAAGCCGAGCCCGTCCTGGTTCGGGCGTTTGCAGAGCGGTTTCGCGGATCGATCTGGCCCGGGAAGCGGCTCCCAGCCGTGTACTACGACCCCCGCGCGCTTGCACCGCAGGGCGGCCCGCGGGCGTGCCTGCACGCGAAGTGCGTGGTGATCGACGACACGCGGGCGTTGGTAACGTCGGCGAACTTCACCGAGGCGGCGCAGGCGCGGAACATCGAGGCGGGCGTGGTCGTCGACGACGTGGCTTTTGCGAAGCAGCTTCGGGCGCAGTTCGATGGGCTGGTGGAGGCGGGGATGGTGAGGATCGTGGCCGGGTTGGGAGGTGGGGCGTGAGCACGGCTGCGAAAACTACGACCCAGACTCAAGAAGCTCTACTTTATAGCTGCACTTACCCCGCGGATGAATCGTGGCTCTGATGTCTGGTGTGGGCGCTCCCTGCGCGGGGAGTCCCACGATGATCATGAGCGGCTCGTCGGTGAGGTAGTCGTCGTCTGCCGCGATGTCGGTGAGAGAGAGCATGTCCCGGTGGCTCGCGGCGCCAGTCGCTCCGGGGTGGCTGTGCCACTCACCAACGTAGTCCACACCGGAGCCAAGCTCGGCGACCATCGCCTCCAGAAAGCGCTGGCAGTAGGAACCGTCGCGCTCGAAGCGCTCGGGAAGGGAGATGGCCTTGGGCCCAGGACCGCTCGCGGCGAGGACTTCGAGCGCGGCGCCCACCCGCCTGCCGACGAGTATGCCACCCGTTTCGTTCGGTGCAGCAGCCTCGGCAAGAGCGATCATCGCCCCACGAATCCTCGCCTCCAGACCGACCGACTCGACCCCGTGAACATGACACACGCCGCATGAAGCGTGTGGCCCCAGGGTCGTCTGGTGCATCGAGAAGGCCCGGCCGAGTTGCGGATGATCCGGAACGCCCGTGACCGTCCACGCCCACTGGTTCGTCCCACCACCGCCGGACTTGGTCAGGTCGTCGAGGAGTAGGCGGATACCGAATCCCCCGACCACCGCCAGATCCGCCGCGCTCGCCGCAAGAACGGCTTGCCCGCATTCGCGGGCCACAACTTCGCCCGCGTCGGCTTCCACAACAATTGCCGCCGGGGCGCTCTCCTTGTCGTAGAGTGCAAGGCACTCCAGGCATGCGTCGATTCCAGGACGAACGCGGACCAACCGCCCGACCGTTCCCCTCCGCAGAGCACGGAGGTAGTACACGGTCACCGCAGCACGCTCGCTGGCCCTCCGGTTGAGGATCAGCTCAGTCGCATCGTCGGCGATCGTGCTCAAAATGACCGGATTCGCCCAGAGAGCAGTCGTGGTCGTTCCCTCGGGGGCCGTCACCGAGCCCGCGTTGCAGGAGACTTCGACGTGAGGGTTGTGCATGACGCACGCCACGGCAACAGGCAGAATCTTCGGCTGGCCTGTGTCCTGTACGGACGCCAAATGCCGAATGGCGTTGGCCGCCTCCAGCACGCCATTGTCCCAGAGGGCAAGGGCAGCGACCCCCGCCTTCGCGAGAAGGTCCGCGCACGTTGAGCCCAACCCACCCGCGCCCGCGAGGGTGAGCCGGAGATCGCTGGTGGTGGGCGCCATTGATCCGAGGTTTCGCAGCTCCAAGGCACGTCGTCGGAGATCGTGGTGCCTTAGCGATCCGAGTTGACCGCGCTCCCAGGCGGCCACGGCACCGTCCTCCCGGTTCCCGACGATCGGCGCGCGAAAGCCGCCCGCCGATTCCAAGGGCACGTCGCCTTCGCGAAGCTCTACGCTTAGGAACAGCCACTTCGGTCCCGGTTCCCTGCCGCGCCCTGGAAATCGGAGACCGAAGGCCACACGCGCGGAGGTTGCGCGCTCGACCGAGAACTCCCTGTTGAGGCGCCGAATCGGGTCGGCGTCCCCTGGGAAGAGAACCTCGGCGAGCTCGCGCGTGGTGCGGAAGGGGCGGGGCTCCTCGGCGAGCTGAAACCATCGTCCCGCGCAGAATTGTTCGCCCACCGCCGCCGGCCGGACGTCGGCGACTGCTGGCTCGTCCTTTCCAAAGGTCGATCTCACACTATCTGGAATGCCTGGGTACATCCGCGACATAAAGGAGGTGTCGGAGGCGAGCCCGCCTGAGCCCTGAATGTGGGTGATGGCGAAGAGTCGGCGTCCGTCGCTACGCCCGGTGTTGAAGGCCAGGAATGCTCCGCCGCGAGCTGTCGTGTCCTCAAAGCATGCCGGCCCGAGCAGGATGTCGTGCTGACTCTGGTAGTGACCGGCAAGCTCGGCCTCCAGCGAATCCAATTCTGGCGGAAATCGCCTTTTCCTGGCGCATCGCCACCACACCTCGGCCCGCTGCAGGGCATCGACGCCGTGGACCAGGCGCGGGGCTCCGGCGGCGTGGGGCGCCTCGAAAAGACAGAGGCTGCCGTCCGCCATCTGATGGCGAGCGGACAGGAATGTGACGTTCGCGACCGCAATGATGTCGTCAAGCGTCGCGCCGGGTTCGATTCCCGCCAGTGGGTACACCTTGGGATACTCAAGAGGAAACTCAGGCGGGTACACAAGCGCGAACGCCTGATGTGAAACACCGTCCCGGGTGCGGAGGGGTAGCCGTCCGAGGAACGCGATGCGCTCGGCGGCGGACTCGCTAGTGACCAGCTTGAATTCGGGGTATCTCCCGGCGAGGTCGCGAATTTCGGTGCGCAGCAGGGCGGGCAGGCGAACGAACCACCGCATGGGCACCTCCTCAGCCCATCGGGCGTGACCGCTCGACGCGACTAATGACCTCGACCACGGATGCACGTTTGCCGCTATCGTTCCCGCCGCCTTTGCCTGGCTTCACAAACCCGAATGCTCCAGCGAGTTCGCCTCGATCGGACCGAATGTCGTAGTCTCCTCCCGCCTCGATGTCGAGAACGAAGGACTGGCCGGTGGAGCCCATGTGAAGGATGCGGTCGGCCTCGACCCGTTCCCTGTACAGGTCCAGTGCGTCGTCGTGAGGGTGCTCGTGCGGGCTATCGTCCGCATCGGGCGCGGAGATTACCAAATAGGTAGGTGCGATAGCGACCAAGTGCTCCTTGTAGGGCTGATCATCGTCCGCGCTGTGCTTGAAGAAGGTGCGCGAACCGTGATGCGATGCGCTCAACACGTCGCTCACGACCCGATTCTCCTCGTCCTTGGCATGATGATACGCGATATGGTCCTTCCATGCTGTCTTGTCGGAGTCACCGGTGACCAGCACGCGAGCCGCAGGATTGCCGTACCCAAAGCGCAGCACCGCGCATTGTTCGTGAATGCGCTGATAGCGGGCTGCGGCGTCCTCTCCTTGAATGTCGTCGGTCACGTGGGCTGCAGGTGCCAAGACGTGCACCTGCGCCTTTCCGATGGTGCTGGCCGTCCGGCTACCCGTGAGTTCGACAACGCCTCCGCCGGCCTTCTCAGTTGCCCTCATCAGGCTCCGCAGCTCCTGGTATGGGCCATCGTGCTCCTTGCCGGGCGTGTGCCCGCTGTGCCACACGTTGGCGACGTCAGCGACCTCGCGGATCGAGTCAAGGCCCCCGAGATGGTCCTTGTGAGGATGCGTGTTGATGAAGTAGTCCAGACGACGAAGCTCCCCGTCGCTCGCCTTCGGGAGCAGGTCCTGCAGCAAGCGCGCGAGGTCGATGCCACCGTGGGTCTCGGACCGGTTGCAGTCCACGAGCACGGAGAGATGCCCGCCGTTCCCGTCCGGAACGAGCAGCAGCGTCGACTCCCCCTGACCAACGTACAGGAAGACGACCCGCATCGCGGAGGCGTCCAGGGGGCCGAGGATGTCATGCGCCTTGCTGCCCACGAGTTCTCCCGCGTGGCGGCGCCCATAACGCGCACCGAGGATCGGCGCCCACGCGCCTACCCGCTTGGTTAGAGGATGCTGGCGCCTCCCCGGCGCAGGAGGTTCCGCGATGACCGAGAAGTTCACCTACATGGACTTCCTGATGTACGTCCTCCCCGGCGCCGTTCTGCTGTGGGCACTGCTCCTCGGCTGGTGGTTCGCCGGGCTCCCCCTCCCGATGCTTCAGGGCGATGGGGGCCTCTTCCAGAGCGTCGTCTTTGTAGTTACCTGCTTTCTGCTTGGCCACTTTGTCCAAGTGGTGGCCCACTCCCTGCCGGAAGGGCTTCTCAAGCGCCTGTTCTGGGGCGGTCGCTACCCGTCGGAGACCATGTTCTTCAAGGGACAACGTACGCTTTCTCGGCGGGAGCGCGATGCGTTTCTCGCCAACGCGCTCCAGGACTCGTTGATGCAGCCGGCGGAAGCGGCCCCGTTCGCGGGCGTCGTGACGACCGGATGGTTCAGGCGACAGATCGCCGGTGTCAGCGCGGCTGAATTCGACGTCGGCATCGGCACTGCCCAGCACGTTTTCAACCTCAAGCGCGTTCACGTCGAGGAGCGCGGCCTGGGGACCCGCGCCCGCGGTGCGGAGAGCTACTACCAGTTCTACCGAGGAAGCATGACGGCGTCCGGCCTCGCGGCCGGTCTGTTCGGCATCCTGCTCGCCTGGGCGCATCGCTCGGGTCATCAGGCACCCTCGGGTGCTCACCAGGTGCTGGTCGCTTCGATCACCGTCTCCGCCGTGCTTCTCGTCGCGTTCGGGTGGCGAGCGCGTGGAGCCGCTCAGGCCTTCGCCCGCGAGGTGTGTCGGGCCTACGACTTCGCGCGCCGCCATCCGGCCGCCACTGGCAGCGGGGCGGCTGGGCCGGTCGGGACGACGTGAAGCCCTCCTACGACAACTATACTACTTTCGGGCGAGGAACCTCGTGGAAATCTTGACCATCAACGTCGGGCAAGGTGCTTTCGTCGTGGTCCGGGATCCCGACGAGGCGGTCATCATCGACACCCGGATTCCCTCGGGCGGCGACCGCTCCACGGAGTACGTGAAGGGGGCGCTTGCCCTGGCCGTGAAGGACCGGAACGTGAGGGGGTTGGTGCTCACCGGCTTCGACCGAGACCATGCGGACGTGTCGGGTGTCGCGATCTCGTTGCGCAAGTACCGGCCGGACTGGGTGATGTACCCCATGTACAAGAAGCCAACGGCAGCGGCGACCGCGGTGTTCGACGTCATCCGCGACGAAGAGCAGTCTCGTCGAAGCACGAGGCAACCCCTCGAACGACTTTCCATCCGGCTCGACAAGCTGGAGTCCCGCAAGGCGCCCGCAGGGGCGCTGTGCAGCGCAATGTCGTTCGAGTTGTTCTCCCCGCACCCTGACGGGATGGACTCGTCAAACGACTCCTCGCTCGTCGCGAAGATCAGCTCGCGGGTGCTGACGTACCTCGTCACGGGTGACGCCGAGGTCGGCCGCTGGGAGACGATCGGGCGCCTCTTCAGGGGCGGGCTGAAGTCGGACGTCATGGCCGCGCCACACCACGGCTCCCGGAACGGCGCCCATCTGGCGGCGCTTCAGCACATTCAGCCGCACACCGTCCTGATCTCGGCCGGCGTCGGAAACAGTTACGGGCATCCACATCGCGAGGCCCTTGCGGCCTTCCGCGCCGTTGGCGCCGAGGTGCACTCGACGCACGAGGGCCACTCGCTGCACACCTATCGGGATCGCGCGGGGCGCATCCGCACCGACCGGGGCAGCATGACATAGCGCGGGGCGGCAACTGCCGGCGACTACAACGCAGCTTCAGTGCGACATTTCGGCCTCCGCACCCCTTCGTCCCTGATCTCGATGCTCCATTGTCGACATGAACCGTTTGGCGGGCCGAACCCCCCAACGTCAACAGCCCCGCCCGCCCGCCCGCCCGCGCGCCCGCCCCGCCTCGGTTCAAGCTCTGATGCGATCCCCGCTGATCGGCCCGCCCGAGCCGGCGATCGCCGACCGCCGACCAGCCCGTTTGA
>CAIMSU010000332.1 GCA_903844155.1 uncultured Pseudomonadota bacterium
CGCCCGACGCGGAGCCGCCGGCCGGAGCACTGCGACGGCGAACGCCGACAAGGCGTTCAGGCGGCGTAGCCCGCCCACGGAGGACGCCCGCAAAGGGCGGCCGCGAGTGGGGTACTCCCAGCGCCAGAATCGGCGGGCCAGTGCTGGCGCTGGGCGTTCCGGGTGCACGCGGGCGTCACAGCGCGCGGGGATGCGGATGTGCCCGGGCGATCGGACGCCGTGGGCAGACATGCCCCAGATGTCGCCAAATGGATCCAGACCCCCCTCAAATGTCGGCGAACGACCCCGCGGGTTGTTGCACGCGCGGTCGTTGGACCAGCGACCCGCCAACCGCAAGCAGCCGCCCAAAGGACGCTGGAAAACCCGCGCCGGATCTGCCCGTAGAATCCGACTAAGGCGCGAGCAGCGTGTCCATGTCCGACGTCGAGGCGGTGCCGACGATGCTCACGACCTCGCCGCGGTCGATGAGCACAGTGTAGGGCAAGCCGATGCTGCCGCTCGCGAAGCTGTAGACCACGCCCTCGCCAACGTCCGAGAGCACGGGCATGGTGAGCCCGTAGGTGCTCGCCCAGGTCGTCAAATCCTCCTGGGATGGGTCAGCGTCGTCGTTGTTCTGGATCATGGTCTCAAGGAACATGCCGCCCTCGGGAACCCGGTCCTGGTACTCTTGTTCGAGGCCACCGGCCTCGGCTTGGCAGGAGCCTCACCAGAAGGCGGCGAACACGATGTAGACTACCTGATCGCAGAAGTCGCGCAGGTGGACGGTCTCGCCAAACTGGTCCTGCAGGTCGAAGCTGTTGGCGACCTGCCCGACAGCATCGCCCGTGCTCTGGACGTCGTTCCGACAGGAGTCGATCTTCCAGCCGTTCTGGTAGGGGTGATCGGCCGCGTCGAGGGGATCGGTGTACTGCGCGACCTCCTCGCCATCGTCCCACCCGTCGCCATCGCTGTCTGCGACGGCTGGATCGGTGCCGAGCGAGGCCTCGGTGGAGGCGTTCAGGCCGTCGCCGTCCATGTCCGCGTCGATGCCGACGTTCGCGACGCAGCCCATCGCGCCGAGGGCGGGGATGAGGGTGAAGGGAAGGAATGCTCGCATGTGGACTCCTGAGCGGAAGAATACCACGGCTTTGGCCGGGGATCGCGTGTTCGTGCGGTTTTTTCTGCGGTCCCGCAGCGAGGTTACGTGCGGTCCATGGCGAGTCCGGCGGATCCAGGCGAGGAGCGGCGCGAGGTCGTGGCCCGGGCGCGTCACGACCTCGGGAAATACGTGGCTTTTCAAACGCGCTGCCTCGATCCTCAGGCCGGCGAGGCTGCCCTGCGCGAGGCGCTGGACGTTGACCTGAACGCAACGCGCGGCGCTCCGCTGGCCGGGTGCGCCGAGCTTTGGTCGGAGCTGCGTCCACAATTCGTTGGGGCCGACGTAGACGCCGCCGATGTCGAAGCCATCGACGCCGACGTTGCCGTGCTGGCGGCTGGTGCGGCCGGACTCGCCGCGCTCGGGCTCGGGGACCTCCAGGCGCTCGCCCTCACCGCCATCGCCCTCGGCGACCGCCTCCGTGCCCTGCACCGCCGCCTCCTCGCCGTCGCCCCGGGTGAAACGGCGTGAGCACCATCCTCGTCATCGATGATCAGGACCGCCACATCGACTTGTGCCGGCGCGCCATCCCCGAGCACACCTACCTCGGGCCCGCGCGCAACTGGCGCGAGGCCGTGACGATCCTGAAGGCCGAGCGTCGCCGCCTCGATGTGGTCCTGCTGGACGTGAACTTCGACATCCCGCGCGAGCAGCTCCTCGGCCTGGCGCCCGACGCCGACGAGCGCACGCTCTCCAAGGTTCGCCGCCGTCAAGGCCTTGAAATCCTCGCCCGACTGCGCCGCGGCCTGCCGGATCTGCCCGTCCTCTTGATGACCGCCCGCGAGGAGGTCAATCTGTCGCTCGCTGCCGAGCGGTTGGGCGCCGAGGAATACACCTGGTTCCTGGACGATGATTACGTAGATGCCCGGTCGCTGCGCGTCCAGATCGAGAACATCGTCTCCGCGCGCCGCGGCCAGGAGGCGGAAGGGCCGATCTACTGGGGACGAAGCCCGGTAATGCGTCGCGCCCGGGCTCGCCTGGCGGTGCTTGCGCGCGGACGGCTGCCGGTCATCCTCGGCGGGCCGACGGGGTCGGGAAAGTCGCTGCTCGCGCGCGCCTACATCCACCCGCGATCGGGCCGTAAAGGGAAGTTCATCGCGCTGGATCTCTCGACCGTGCCAAAGGAACTGCAGGGGAGCCACCTCTTTGGCTCCACCCGCGGCGCCTACACGGGCTCGGTCGCCGATCGCAAGGGCGCTTTTGAGGAGGCAGACGGCGGCACGTTGTTCCTGGACGAGATCGGAAACCTCCCGGAGGACGCCCAGAAGATGCTGCTCGGCGTGCTGCAGGAGGGCACCGTCACCCGGATCGGCGACACGCATGAGCGCAAGGTCGATGTGAAGCTCGTCGTCGCCACGAACGAGGATCTGGGGCGGATGGTGCGGGAAGGCAGGTTTCGCGCCGATCTCTACATGCGGCTGAACCCCGCGTGCACCGTGAACCTGCCGCCTTTGCTCGGGCGCCGGGGTGATCTCGTCGGGCTCATCCGGTGGACGGCGATGCGGTCGCTCTCAGGCGCCCAGCTCGGGGGGCTGGTGACCGAGTACCGGCAGCGGGCGGACCTCGCGCCGACCACGGGTGACCCCGCGATCTTCGTGGTTGGCGGCGAGGTTCCCGCCGGCACCGCCGGTCAGCTCACGGTCTACCTGCCCGATCGCTGCCTCGGCCTCCTGCGCGCCCACCATTGGCCGGGCAACCTGCGAGAGCTGGCGATGACCGTGGAGAATGCGCTCACCTTCACCTTCGCGGAGCTGTCCGGCCTGCCGCTCGGTGGCCGCGGAGACCTCGTGGTTGTCCGCCCAAAACTCGTCCGCGACCTGCTGCGGGCGGTGCGCGTGGCGGGCGAGGCGCCGAGCGACGGCACCGGCGTGCAGGTGAGCATCAAGCCGCAGGACACGCTGAACGGCGTTTCCCAGGACGTTGAACGCCAGTATTTCGTGCGGCTCTGGGAGCAGGAGGACGGCGATTTTGGCGAGATGGCCCGCGTCCTCCTCGGGGACGCGACCCACGCCCGCAAGGTCCAGCTCCGCTTCAACCAGCTCGGCCTGAAGGTGCGGGAGCTGCGGGGCGGCAAATGAGTCGGCGGAGTCTGGGAGGCTCGCTGTTGGCCCTGGCCCTCGCGCCCGCGCCGGCCCTCGCCGCCCCCGAGGACGCCCTCGACCCCGTCTCCCGCCAGTTCTACGACGATGCCGCGACCGCGGAGGCCGCGGGCCAGTACCCCAGGGCCGAGACCCTGTACCGCCTGCTTCACACCCGCAACGCCGACTTTACCCCAGCGACCCTCGCCCTGGGGCGCGTGCTTGAAGCGGAGGGCAGATCCACCGACGCGGAGGCGCTGTACCGCTCACTTGGCCTCGACCCGGACGCCGTCGAAGCGCTCGCCCGACTCGTCGCCGACCGGGACCCGGACGCCGCCCTCGCGTTGGATCAGCAGCTTGAAAGCCTACGGCTTGGTGACGCGGCGCCATTTTGTGCCGAGGTGCTCCTCTACGCCAGGACCAGCGCCGATCACCCCGAGCGCGTCGACCTCGCTGCGGCCGCCTGGGAGCGCTGCGCGACGTTGTCCGGCGACGACGAACCCCCGGCCGCGCCCCTCCTCGCGCTCCTGGACGTGACCGCGGACGCCGATGCCGCTACCGCGCTGATCGCCGACCGCCTCGCCCGCTGGCCGGACACGCCCGAGGCCGCCGAATTGCGCACGCGCCTGGACCGGATCGGCGTGGAGCGGTCGGCGCGGGCGGTCGTGCTTGGCGGGTCCCAGACGCTCGGCACCGGCGATGAAGCCCGCCTCTCCGAAGCGCGCGCCGCGCTGGCCCGGGACCCCGACGCCGCCCGGGTCCTCGCGGAGTCCGTTCTCGAGCACGCCCCCCGTGCCGCCGAGGCCCACGCGGTGCTCTCCGACGCCGCCTTCGGAAAAGACTGGGCGGCGGCTGAGATCCACGCGCTGCTGGCCCGGCAGCTCGACCCGGATGTTGCCGCCAACCATCTGCGGGTCGCGCGCATCCTGCACGTCGCCTATGGCGGTCGCCGCGACGCCGAGGCCCTCGTTGCGTTGCGGCAGGCTGCGGCCTTGCGTCCGGACGAAGCCGCGATCCTGCTGCAACTCGCGGATCTTGAGGCGTCGCAGGGCCAGTGGGAGCGCGAGCGGGCGGCCCTCAAACGCTGGCTGCAGGTCGCAACCGAGCCGGCGGGTGCCGAGGCCGACGACGTCCGCGAGCGCATCGCCGCCCTGGACCGCTCGCCCCCCGTGGTCCCCTCCACCGGCGCAAGCCCCGCCCTCCCGGGTATCTCCGACGATGCTGCCGCCGCCTGGCGGATCGCCATTGTCTACCTCGACCGTGGTGATCTCGGCCCCGCGCGGACGGAGCTGGACCGCGCGATGACCCTCGCCCCGCACGTCCCCGCGCTCCTGAACCTCGACGCCCGGCTGCGTCGCGAGTCCGGCGATGTGCACGGCGCGATCGTCGCCTGGCAACAGAGCCTCCTCATCGACGCGCGACAGGGCGATGTCCAGCTCGCTTTGGGGGAAACGCTGGATGCGCAGGGCGACGGGGAGGGGGCGTTGACGCACTATCGGGCCGCCGCGGACACCGGCGAGGCCGACGCCCACTACTTCCTCGCACGATCGGCGGCGGCGCTTGGCGACTGGCAGACGGTCCAGTCCGAGCTGTCAGCGTTCGCGGGTGCGGGCGGGCGAGCCTCGCTGTACGCGGTCGCGGCAGAACGGCTCGGGGCGGAGGCGGACCGGCACGTGTGGACCGTGCGTGCGGTCGGGGCGGCGCTGCTTCTCGGCATTCTCGGCTTTCCAACAGCGTTCGTGGTGTGGCGGCGCGGTGGGGTCGACTTGCGCCACTTCCTGGATCGCTCCCCCGGGGCCTGGCACGACGCCGCGCGGATCCTGGCCGCCATCCGGCACGAGGTGCTCAAGCACAACACCACCGTGCTCCCCGACCTGGCCAGGGCACTCGACAACGGGGACCGCGCGAGCTGGGACGGCTGGCGACCCGGCGCTGGCGACCTGCTCACGCGCTTTGACGGCTACGTCGGCGCGCTGGAGTCCCTCGCGGATCAGCACGGGCTGCGGCTCGCCACGCACCGGGACCCGATCCTCGCGCCGATGCGCGCGTCGTTGAAGGCGCTCGTGCGGGCGGCGAAACGCAACCGGTCGCCCCGACCCGCGGACCTCCGCGTCCACAGCGAGGCCCTGAACGGCAGGGGGTACGCCGCGCTTGGCACGCTCGTCACCGAGATCTGCATCCTTCCGGTCACCGTCGCCCTGATCGAGTCGGTCTACGCGCGCGTCTCCGGCGAGCCCGGATTCCGGGGAGATCGCGTGCCGCTCTCGGTGTCCGGCGTCCCCGGCCAGGTTCGCATGTTTCGCGGCGACCTCGAAGACATCCTCGCCAACCTGTTCCGCAACGCGCTCGCAGCCGGCGCCCATCGCGTCGACGTGGTGCTCGGCGAGGACTCCGACCCGATCACCGGCCACTCCTGGTTTGAGCTGCGCGTTGAGGACGACGCCCCCGGGCAGCTCACGACCGGCATGATCCGCGGTCGCTACATCTCGCGCGGGCTCGGGCTCGCCGTCGACCTTTTGAACCGCCACGGCGGGACGATCCGGGTCGATCCGGCGCCTGCGGACGGTGACCGGGCCCGGAAGGCGGTCGTGGTGCAGATTCCGGCGGTCGAGGCGGCGAACGTCGAGGTCGAGTGGCGGTGAGGAGCGCCCAGATCATCTTCACCTGAGTCGGGCGGCACGGTCCGGGTTAGCCCTCCGGGGATGCTCCGCCGCCTCGTCAACCTGCCCTTCGCCGTTGCCGGAAAAGCTGCGCGCGCGTTCCAGGCCCGCGAGGATGCGCGCACGGCCGCTCAGTATGGGCGCGCCGAAGACCCGGGGATGGTGGCCAACAACACGCACACGCTGCCTGCGACCCTGACCCCGCCGGCGGAGGTCCAGATCGCCGCCAGCGCGGTCATCGGCCGCGCGGTGTTCGTGATCGACGTCCGGAACGCCGACGAGCGCGCGGAGGTGATCCCCGGGTCCCTGCACATGCCGATGCTGGAGACGAACGTGCGCGTGAGCGAGCTGCCGCCCGAGCAACGCGTGGTGGTCGTTTGCTCAGACGGCACGCGGGCAACCAAGGTGGCGTGCTTCTTCCGGGATCGCGGGATGGAGGACTCCTGGGCGTTGACCGGCGGGATTCCGGCCTGGCGCTCCGCTGGCGGGCCGTTGGAAGCGGGAGGCGGGCTGTGAACTGGGCGCCCCCGGTGCTCCGGACCGAGCGGCTGGTGATCCGGCCGTTTCGCGTGGAAGATCTCGACTTTGTCCATCGCTACGCCCGCGAGCACGACGCCGGAGCGTACGGCTCGTGGCTAGGTGGGACGACCCCCGGGGATGTCGCCCGGTACCTGGCGGACACGATCGCCCGGTATCATCGGCCGCCAAGGTGCGATCTCGGCGTGGCCTTGAACGGGCAGCTCATCGGCGGCGTGGCGTTCCGGCAGGTGTGGATAGCACCGCTCGCGTTGGAGGTCGGGTGGGTATTACACCCGTCCATCGCCGGAAAGGGCCTCGCGCGCGAGGCGGTCTCGGCGCTGGTGCAGCACCTCACGACCATCGAGGAGGTCGTCCGACTCGAAGCGCGGGTTAGGACGGTTGACGAGCGGGGTGCCCGGTTGCTCAACGAGCTCGGCTTCAAGCGGGAGGGGACCATGGACTACGGAAAGGCAGGCGGCGTCGGCATCTTCGGCCGGGTCCTCGAGCTGGCTGCACCGGTCGAGGCCGCTTCATGAAACCCTCTTCCGGCTGGCCGCCCGACGCATCCGGCCTCCAGCCTGCAGCCTCCAGCCTCCTCCGCTGGACCGCCCTCGGCGCGCTCTTTGTCGCCGCGATCCTCGGCTGTGGCACTCAGGGCGAGCTCTACAAGCAGCAGGCCGTCAAGCTGGCCGACCAGGTCGAGCGCAAGGCGACGACGCCTGCCATGCCGTGCGGGGCGGTCGTTCGCGACACGCCGCCGGGCGAGTGCGTCACGTCGGACCTGAAGTGCGGCGACACCGTCGAGGGCACCACGCTTGGCGGTCACCACGACTGGGATCTTGAGTTCTATCGCTCCAAATTCTGTACTCCCTCTGGCGACTACTCGGCACCCGAGCGCGTCTATACGTTGAACGTCCCGAAGTACACCGCCGCGACCGTGGAGCTGCAGTCCGACTGCGTCGACCTCGATCTCTTCGCGCTGTCGTACACCTACACGGGCGGGGCGTGCCCGGACATCGAGCACTCGGTCCCCAACTGCTCGGCGAACATCGATGTTGGCGGCGGGGAGTTGGAGCTACAGAGCTTCCAGGACCCGGGCGTGTACCTGTTGAGCGTGGACGGCAAGGCCGGCGCCGTCGGCACGTTCCGGCTCACGGTGCGGTGCGAGGACATCATCCGGCGCTAGGGCGTAGGCGTGCGTTCGGTGATGTCGTACACGTCGACGTTCCCGTAGCTGACGGGCGCGCCCCAGGGCTTCAGCAGCGCAGCGACAGCCTGGTACTCGGACGGGTTGCCGAAGGCGGCGCGGTCGACGAGGATGTGTGAAAATCCCGCTTCGCCGAGCGTGATGCGGTCGGCCTCGATCGCCGAGGGGTCGGAAACCTGGACCGTGATGCGGCCGTGGGGCTTCTCGGCGGCGAGCAGGGCGGCGGTGTAGTTGTTCTCGCGCAAGTAGTGCGCGGGAAAGCCGAGGACTTCGTCGGGGATGGCCTGGCCGTGGACGAGCTGGTCGTAGAAGTGCACGCGCTGGAAACGCTCGGAGGCCTGGGCGAAATAGGGCAATTCGAGGACGGCGCCGGCGCGGTCTTTGAGCGACAGGGCAGCGGGCGATGGCGCGAGGGAGGCGGTCGGGAGAGGGATGGGCACCGGCGAGACGACGACGAGCTCGACGAGCCAGGCCAGCGTGGCGAGCGCTGGGAGGAGTCGCGCCGATCCGCTCCGGCGCTCGACCGTCGCGAGTCCTTGCGCGGCGGCGATCGTGAGCGCGACGGTGGCCGGCAGCGCGTAGCGGAAGGGCTCCAAAAGCAGCTTCGTACCGGGCCAGTACGACCAGAGCAGCAGCCAGACGAGGTTGTCGGGGGCGGTCGAGGCGAGCGTGGCGGTGATGGGGCGGTACGGGCCGAGCGACGCGACCGCACAAAAGACGGCGGCGAGGCTCCACGCCAGCGTCTTTCGACGTCGACCGGCCAGGACCAGACCGGCCAGCGCGGGGGGGTAGAGGCACAACCCGGGCGAGAAAGCCCGGTAGTACCGGCTCCCCGCCTCCCGTTCGATCAGCCGCGCCTTCCCGACGCCGACATAATCATCGAGGAACGCCGTGTAACGGTCCGGATGCGCGGGCAACAGGAACGGGAACGGCGGGGCATGACGGGTCTCCTCGACCGACGCCGTCGACATCTGGCTGGATGACGCCGACATGATCCGCTGCATCTGCCAGGCGTAGGGCCCGGCGACGAGGGCAGCCCCAAGCACGACGCCGGCGAGGGACGTGAACCGGGCCGAGCGCGCCGGCACGAACGTCCCCGAGAGCACGAACGGAAGGAGCGGGATGGCGAGGATCGAGAACACCAGTGCGTTGTAGGGGCACGTCACAAACCCGAGCCCCGCACACACGCCCGCGAGCACGCCGGCGGTGATCCCGCTGAACCGCGACGGCGCCAGCAGGAACCGCAACGCCAGGATCCACGGCCAGACGTTGAGCATGTCGCTGACCGCGCCGACCACGCAATAAACGAGGATCAGCGGCGTCAACCCAAATGCGACCGCCCCGAACACCGAAGCCCCGCGCGAGCGCGTCAGCCCGCGCAGCAGCGCCCGCATCGCCAGCATGTTCGCCAGCAGTTGCCCGTACACCAGCCCGTTCCAGGCCCACGCGCGCCCGAGCACCGGGCGAAGCACGCCCGTCACCAGCACTCCGACCGGGTCGGGATCGTTCAGGCTCCCCGGGTGTGGCCAGCCGACGGTGTCGACGAACCCGCCAAAGAGCCGGTGGCCCGTCAGGAATGTCTCAAAGCCCCAGAGCTTGACCGGCAGCTCGGACTCGGGATCGGCCAGGTAGCCGGTCGGCGTGTGGACGAGCGACAAGAACGGCAACGCAGCCACAAACGCCAGGATCAGCAGATCCCCCCGATGTCGGGGCAACTCCACGCGCCCGTCCACGTCGTCCCGGGCGGGCGGCGCCATCAACGGCCCCTTCGGTCCGGTGATGGCTGTTTGTAGCCTGTCGCGCCATGTTTTCAGGCCATCCGGTGTGGTCGTGCCATCGCTTGACGTGTCCACACCTGCGCGGGAGTCAGCGGGCGCGACCGCCGCTGACCGCGTCGAAGGCACGCTTCGTGCGGGGCACGAAGTCGCGCCTCCTCCTTGGCCAGGCACCGCCTACTCCGCGCGCCCCGTGTAGATGTAGAGCACGGGCCCATCAGCGGTCTGCGCAGAGGCGCCAAAGTCGCCGTGGCTGTCCTGGTTCACGTCGCCGAGGCCGACGAGCAGGGACGCAAAGCTACGGGTGGCGGAATCGGGTGTCAGCAGCGGGCAATTCGCCCAGTTGGGGTCCATCGTGGCCAGCGGCCCCAGGAAGATCGCCATCTCGCCGCCCGTGCCGCTGTCCGGGTCCGAGCCCGAGAGGACCAGATCGGGGATGGTGTCGCCGTTCACGTCGCCGGGGAGGGCGACGCCCAGCGCGTGGTACTCGTTGCCAGGCCCACCGGAGAGCGTGAGCTGGGCGACGGCGTTGGGGCTGTAGAGGCCGGTCCGCAGCGTTGTCCCGTTGAAGATCCACGCGCGACCGTCCGGCGAGCTCGGGTCCTTCGCGCCCTTGCCGGCCACGACCAGCTCGTTCACGCCGTCCTCGTCGAGATCGCCGACCGCCATGCTCGACCCGAAGGCCTGTCCGGCGTCGTCGGCCTCGATCTTCGCCCACGCGTCGCTGACGGTGGAGTGACCGGGGCCGCCGAGGAAGATGTCGACCTCACCCCGGTCGCTGCCCACGCTGGGGCTGCCGAGCGCAAAATCGTCGAGACCGTCGCCGTCGACGTCCCCGAGCGATGCGATGGTCGCGCCGATCGCCGAGTCGCCGGTGATTCGCTCGTAGGGACCGTCGACCCACGCTTCCCAGTCCGCCCCCGAGTAGACGTACACCGCGCCCGTGACGTCGCTCCCGCTTGCCTCCGACGGCGCGGAGACGAGGATGTCGGCCACACCGTCGCCATCGACGTCGCCCGCGCCTGCCAGCGCCGTGCCGAAGCCGCCGGTCGTCGGGCCCTGGATCGTGGCGTCCGGCTTGGACGCGTCCCAGGCATTCAGGCGTTCGCCAAGGAAAAGCTCGACCTGACCCGCAGCCGGGGCACCGATGATGACGTCGCTGGTCCCGGACGCGTTCACATCGCCGGCCGCAGCGCAGGAACTGCCGAACCCGGCCGTTCCCGTGGTCCAGTCCAGCTCCCGGTACGCGTCTGCGTGCGTGAGCGTGCCCTCGATCGGGCCCTTGTACATGTACGCGGCGTCGGTCGCGCCGCTGTCCCCGAGCGCGGCATCGCCCACGAGGATGTCGTTGGCGCCGTCGTAGTCGATGTCGCCGAGCGGGCACAGGGAGGTGGGGAAGTTCGCGCCGTGGTTGCCCGTGATCGTCGCGCCGGCCACGTCCGTGCCGCTGGTCGCGGGCCAGATGTAGGTGCCGCCGGAGCAGTCCTGATCGATGCCGTCTCCAGCCGGGTCCGTGGCGTGTGGGTGCACGCTCGAACGGCTGTCGTCGCAGTCGCCATTCTTCGAAACCCAGCCGGCCGGCCCGGTGCAGAGGGACTGCGTCACCCCGTCACTGCCGTAGCCATCGCCGTCGTAGTCCGCGTACCAGGTCGTCGCGTCGACGGCGTTGTTGTCGTAGATGCCGTCGCAATTGTTGTCGATGTCGTCGCAGTACTCGTCGGCACCCGGGTGCGTGTCCGGGTTGGAGTCGTCGCAGTCGCCGCCGATGCTGACCATGCCGATGATCGGGATGCAGCTCCCGACGGCCGTCGCGTCGTCGCCGTAGGTGTCCCCGTCCGCGTCCGTGTAGTAGAGCGGGCTCGCCGGGTTTTCGTCGACGACGCCGTTGCAGTTGTTGTCCAGCCCATCGCAGAGCTCGGCGGCACCGGGGTGGACGGTGGCGTTCGTGTCGTCGCAGTCGCCGGTGGCCACGCTGTAGCCGTCGTGGTCGGCGTCCGAGAAGTCCTGCGGGCTCAACTTCACCGTCTGCGCGCAGCCGACCAGCGCGAGTGCGAGCACCCCGGAGGCGATCGGCGCGAGGCTACTCACCCTGCCAGCCGACGACGAGCTGCTTCGGGTTCAGGAACGCGGAGACCACGATGCGCTGCGCGAGATCGACCCAGAGCAGGTACTCGCCCTTGTCCGTCACCGCGTGCGCGGCTGCGAGCTGGCGCGGGGCTGAGTGATGAAGATGGTAGAGGACGACCGAGGCGCCGACCGCCGCTTCGATCTGGTGCGTCGCGAGGAAACGGGCGCGGTGGGAGCGCCAGAGCGCGCTCATCGTCTTGCGATCCTCCGCGAACATCGCGTTGGCGACGTACACGTGCGCGCCCGGCAGCCCGGTGCCGAGGACCGCTTGAACGACGTCGCCGAGCTGATCGTCGGAGATGGCCTCCGCGACTCCCGCCGGCAGTGGCGTGGCAGCGGGCGCAGCGGGCGTTGCGATGGGGGCAGGTGGCGCAACGACCGGGGCCGGGGCTGCCGGAGCTGCCCTGGCGACCGTGGGCGCTGCGGGCGGGGGCGAGAACGCCGGCGCTGCGGGCACCAGGGCGGAGGGCGGCGCCGCTGCGGCTGCGGCCTCCTGCTTGCGAGCCAGCTCCATCGCCTCCAACGCCGAGAGCTTTCGGGTTGGTGGCGGGGCGGCGGAGAGCCCACGGGGTGCTGGCCTGGCCTCCACCCGGGGCTCCGGCTTGGGCTCGGCCTTCGGCTTTGGCGCCTCGGCCTTCGCGGGCGGCGGCGTTCCGGCCTTGGCCACGGCTGCTTTTGCCAGCATCTTCGCCAACTGCCGCGGGTCCGGGCCGGCGGTGGGCGAGGGCGGGAGGATGGGGCCCGGCATCGGGCGGCTGACCGGCTTGAGCGTTCGCACATGCGCGGGCTCAGGGGTGTCGCTCGCCTCGTTGGTGGGCTCGGGGATGGCGGCCTGGCCAAAAAGGCTGGAGAGAGGGTCCTTCTTCGGGCTGTTTGGGGTGGACACGAAGGCCTCGGGGATGGGTTCTGGTAACCGGGTCATTGTGCGCCAGCCGGGGCGGCGGCGCGTCAAACAAGCGTCAGAAAACGGAGCTTATCGCAGATGGCGGGCGAGGATCGGTGCCCATCGCCCGGTCGCGGCGAGCGCGAGGGGGGCCAGGCGTTGTTGCGCGGTCGCGTCGGACCGGGTCCCGTCAAGCACGGCGACGGCGAGGCCGCCGCGGTCGTCGTCGGAGAACCACGGCCCTACCCAGTCCGCAAAACGGGCGTCGTTCGCATACAGTTCGCCGAGGCAGGTCGCCGCGCGCATCGGAACCCAGGACGGGGCGATGTCGGCCTCGGCGATGGCGTCGAGCTTGGCGGCAAGGTCGGGGTCGGAGGGCAACGACCCGCAACTCACGGCGTCGCGCGAGCGGAATGCCGTGATGACCGGGTCCGTGTTCGTGAGGACGACTCCGTTGGCGGCCGTGATGGTGTCCGGCGCGGCGACGGGTGGACCGGCCAGCGCTGTGGGGGGCGAGGCCAGGAGGGTGGCGAAGACGAGACCGGAGGAGAGGAGGGTTCGCATGGCTATTCAACCCCGACGTAGTTGAGCATGATTCCAACCTGCTTCGGGGAGAGGTCCTGCTGGGGATCGCAGCTGGTGAACGTCGTGCAGATCGTGTAGGGGAACATCAGGTTGGACCCCAGGTCCGCCTCACACGTGTTCTGGTTGGTGCAATCCTCCGTATCATCGAGGTAGTCCCAGTATTGCCAGCCGTCCTCGACCGGGTGGAACATGCCGAGGAAATGGCCCGTCTCGTGCGCCATCGTCTCGCCCATCATCTGGATCTCGCCGTCGCTGAAGTTGCCGTTTCCGCCGGCGTGACCCATCCAGGAGACCTCGACGGCCGTGATCTGCGTGGCCGCCATCGGCCCGGGGATCGCCGACGTCTCGCCGAGGATGGTCAGGTCTCCGGCGATGCTGTCTCCGATCACCTCGATCAGCGGGTGATCGTCGTACTGCGCTGCGAGGTCCTGGTAGGCCTGCTCGCCGTCGGAGGTGTTCGGCAGGGCCGGGTCGAGCGCGATCTCCGCGTAGTCGACGGTCAATGTGATGCCGAACGCGGCCCAGATCTGCGTCCACGTCGCGACCGCGGCCTCAACACCCCGAACGACCTCGGGATCGCTGTCGACGCCGGTGCAGTAGGCGACGATCACGTGCACAGCGCCGTGCGTCGGGTCGGCGTCCTTCCGGTAGGCGATGGTGATGTCCACGGGCTCGTTGGGCTTCTGGCTGTAGTTGGACTTCAACGTGTCCCCCACGAACGTCCAGGTGCCGCCCCGCGTCGGCCCGTCTTCCTCCCGGATCGGCCAGTTCGTGGTGTTCGCGTACTTCGCCCCGTAAACGGCCTCCGTGTAGGAGTACTTGCTGGTCTGCCAGTCCTGCCAGTCCAGCACCTTCGTCCCGCTCGGGTCCGTGAGCGAGTCCGTGAAGACGACGCCGCCCTTGCCGTCGTCCTGCACGACCTGGAACCGCTCGCCATCCTGCACGTCGAGCGAGAGGGTGATGACGCCGCCGCTGTCCGAGACCACGCTCTGGGTCTCGATCCGCAAGGGGTTCACAGCGGAATCCCCGTTGTTCTTGCCGTTGTTTCCAGTGTACGGGCACCCCGTCGTCGCGGACAGCGCGAGCAGCAGGACGGGGGCAAGGCAACTGGGCTGGCGGTGGAGGGGGCGGTTCACGACCCCACCTTATCCGCTGCGGGCAGGCGCCCTGTCGAAAATCAGTCGATGACCAGCACTTCGTCGCGGGAGACGGCGCGAAGCAAGGCCGCGAGCATGGCCTGCTTGCCCTCGTCCTCCTTGTAGACGTCCTTCAACTGGCCAATCAGGTCCTTCGCCCGACGGAAGGCGCCGACGAGGTCGCCGCTCATGTCCGTCTCCGAGTCGATGAACAGGAGGCAGTCGTTGAAGCTCCGACCCTCCGCCCACATCGCCCCGAACGGGATCATCTCCGGGCACCAGGTCACCGGGAACCCGGTCATGCGCTCGGACTCGACGACGGGCTTGGACATGCGGATCTTGTTCGCGTCGCGCGCGGCGCCGAGCGCCTGGCCCTGCAGCCGCGCCCGCACGCGGACGTTCCGACCAAACTCCTTGTTGACCGCGCACAACAGCCCGAAAAGCGTCGGCCCCTCAAGGTCCTCGAGCATGCCGGACAGGATCAGCTCGGTGACGAAGATCTCCTCCATCTGGATGTGCGTCAGCACCTTGGCGCCGGCGTTGAACGCCAGATCCGGCTGGAGGTAGCCGATGTTCACGAGGAAGTGGATGCGCGATTCGAACTCCAACCACGAGCGGTTCTCGACGTCCTCCGCCCGACGTTCCAGCTTGTGGATGTCCTTCTCGTGCTGCTTGTGGGCGCCTTTTCGGACCTCCCCGAGCGCCTCCAACTGCACGCGCAGGCGCTCAGCGTCCTCACCCAGGCGCTTGGCCTCGGCCTGTCGGGCGAACGAGAGAAACGATCGTTCGACGATCTCGCGCACGCGCTCGAGCGGGTTGCGGGAGAGGAGGTTGACGACGGAGTTGAACGAGAGCGAGAAGCTCGACCGGACGGGCTCGGGCTGCCCTTGAAGCAGCCGGGGGAGGGCTTCTGAGAGGTCGTCCCACTCGCCGTGATCGACGCGGATGACGACGTGGCCTTCGGTGTCCATCCCGCGCCGACCCGCGCGGCCGGCCTTCTGGAGGAACTCGCGCGTCGTGAGCGGGCGCATGGAGATGCCGTCGAACTTCTTGAGGCCGTCGAAGATGACGGTTCGAGCCGGCATGTTGATGCCGAGGGCGAAGGTGCTGGTGCAGTACAGCACCCGGACGAGGCGGCGCTCGTAGAGGTCCTCGACCAGCGCCTTGACCTGCACGTGGCAGCCAGCGTGATGCCAGGCCACGCCGGCGAGCAAGGCCCGGCGCAGATCATCGTCGATGAGCTGCGGGTTCTCCTTGTCGATGCGCTCAAGAATGGCGCGAACCGCGTTCACCTGCTCGGGCTCAAGGAGCGAGACGCCCTCGAGCCGCTCCGTGAGCGCGCGCCCGTTCTGCTCGGTCAGCTTGCGCGAGAAGACGAAGTACAAGCACGGGAGTCCGTTGGCTTCCCAGCAGGCGTGGACCACATCTGCGTGGCTCGTGGTCGGGCCCCGCGGCCGGCCTCGTCCGCCGCGTTCGGGCTTGCCACCCTGCTTCTTGAGCCAGCGCTGGTGCTCGGCGTCAAACGCCTTCGGCCGAAGCATGCCGGTGTCCCGCGAGTACACCCAGAAGTCCAGGGGGACCGTGCGTTTGTCCTGACGGATCACCACCATCGGCGTCTGCCGGACCTCGCTCATCCACTCGGCGAACTGGTTCGCGTTGGAGAGCGTGGCGGACAGCCCGAGGATCTGCACCGTCTTCGGCAAGTAGATCAACAGCTCTTCCCAGACCGTGCCGCGCTCGCGGTCGTCGAGGAAGTGGATCTCGTCGATGATGACGGCGTCGAGGTCCGCGAACTGGCCCGGCTCGTCGGACAGCAGCATGTTTCGCAGGATCTCCGTGGTCATCACGCGGCAGGCGGCGTCGCGGCGGATGACGAGGTCACCCGTCAGCAGGCCGACGGCGTCATCGCCATGCGCGCGGGTCCAGTCGCGAAACTTCTGGTTGGAGAGGGCTTTAATCGGCGCCGTGTAGATGACGGCGCGCTTTTTGGTGAGCGCGCGCTCAACCAACCAGTCGGCGATGATGGTCTTGCCGGTGCCAGTCGGCGCGCAGACGAGTACGGACTTGCCATCCTCCAGCGCGGCGATCGCATCGGCCTGGAAGGCGTCGAGCTCAAGATCGTGGAATTTCATGTGGGGGGGCGGCTATCAAGGAAGTCGGCGGGAGGCTCCTTTTTGAGGCCGGAGGTGGGAGGAAGGCTGGAGCCAGGGGGGCGGGAGGCTGGAGGAGAGGAGATGCGAGGAGATGCGAACATTTTACCGCCAAGCAACAACATCAAGACGCCGAGGTCGCCAGGAAGCAGAGGAAGGAAAGGCATTTCCTTGGCGGTTTCAGCCCTTCGTCTTCTCGCACTGCCCTCCTCCCGCCTCCCGCCCCCCACCTACGAGAACCGACGACGTCACTTTTGATATGTATGCAAAGTGACGTCGTCGATTTTCGTATGTCCGGGGTGGGCGGCGGGCCGGTTATTCGCCGCGCGGCATTGGAGTGCGCGCTTGATCACCCGCTACAGTCGGCCCGACATGGTCGCGATCTGGACCCCTGAGCACCGCCTTTCTGTCATGCTGGAGGTGGAGCTGCTCGCGTGCGAGGCGATGGAGGCGAGGGGAGAGGTGCCCGCTGGGACGGCTGCTGTGTGTCGCGAGCGCGCGCGGTTTGAGATCGAGCGGGTGGACGAGCTCGAGAAGGTGCTCAAACACGACGTCATCGCGTTCCTGACGAACGTGGCCGAGCACGTTGGGGAGCCGGCGCGGCACCTGCACAAGGGGATGACATCGAGCGATGTGTTGGACACGGCGCTGGCGGTGCAACTCAAGCGCGCGGGAGAGCTCATCCGGATCGAGCTGACACGGGCGATGGACGCGCTGGAGCGCCGCGCACGCGAGCACGTCGACACCATCTGCATCGGCCGGTCGCACGGTATCCACGCCGAGCCGGTGACGTTCGGGTGGAAGCTGTGTCTGTTGTGGGATGAGCTGCGACGCGGGCGGGAGCGGCTCGACCACGCGATCCTCGACATCAGCGTCGGGAAGATCAGCGGCGCGGTTGGCACCTTCGCGCATGTCGACCCAAGCGTGGAGGCGTATGTGTGTGCGAAGCTGGGGCTGACACCCGCGCCGGCGTCGAACCAGGTCGTCCAGCGCGATCGCCACGCGTTCTTCTTCAACGTGCTGGCGCTGATCGCTACGAGTGTCGAGAAGATTGCGGTTGAAATACGGCATCTACAGCGGACGGAGGTGTTGGAGGCCGAGGAGCCGTTCACGCCCGGCCAGAAGGGCTCATCCGCGATGCCGCACAAGCGGAACCCGATCCTCTCGGAGAATTTGACCGGTCTGGCGCGGGTGATGCGCGGGTACGCGTTCACCGCGATGGAGAACGTGCCGCTGTGGCACGAGCGGGACATCTCGCACTCCAGCGCGGAGCGGATCATCGCGCCAGATGCCACGGTGACCCTGCACTTCATGCTCGGGAGGCTCGCGGGCCTGCTGGATGGGCTCGTCGTCTACCCAGAGCACATGGTGCGGAACATGGGGGCCTCGGGCGGGCTGTTCTACAGTCAGCGGGTGCTGCTTGCATTGGTCGAGTCCGGCCGCTCGCGGGAGGACGCCTACTCACTCGTCCAACGTAGTGCGATGCGGACATGGGCGGAGGGCATCCCGCTGCCCACCCTGCTGGCAGCGGATCCCGAGGTTGGCGGCGTGCTTGGTGCCGACGCCATCGCCGCGCTCTGTGACCCGGCCTGGTATGTCCGGCACGCGCGCGAGGTGCAGGCGCGGGTGTTCGAATCGTGAATCGGCGATTGCTCATGATCATCGCGGCGATCGGGCTTTTCGTGGCGGGAGCGGCCACGGCAGAGCTCGTGTCTCAGATCGGGGACACGCGCGATTCTGCCGCTGCGATCCTGGAGCAACAGGCGAGGGGGGCCGCCGCGCTCAAGCAGGCGCACGCGCACGAGCATCGCGGCACCCCGCTGCCACGCCCTGACCGGCCGACCCCCGCTCGGACATCGCGCGCCAGCCCCGTCTCCGCCCCGGTCAGCGATGGTCCGGCGCCCGGCGCAGCCCTCCCCGACGCCGCTCCCGCCTCCCCGTCGCCCGACCCCGTCGACCCCGTCGCCCCCGCGCCGCTTGCCGGAGACGCCCTCGTCGCCGCGCTGAACGAGGCCGAAGGCAGCGAATTGCTCCCCGCCGCCGGGCACTGCCTCCACGGCGCCGACCTCCCCGCCGCGTTCTCCGGCAGCCTCGCCGTCGACCTGAACATCGACGCCACGGGCCTGACCGACGCCTCTGTCCGTGACGCCGGCACCAACACCATCGTCCTCCCTCAGGCCCTGCTGGACTGCCTCGCCGACTCCGTCTGGGACGTGCCGTGGCCCGCTGCCAGCGACGGCGAGCACCAGGTCACCTACGCGCTTCAAGTGACCACGCGGAGCGGCCCATCGCCCGGTCCCTGACCTCCCGTGTGGCAATCCTCCTCCCGTAATTCGTATCAGCGCGTGGTGAAATGCACGCCGAGGATTGTGACCGTGTGCGATGCGGGCAGGTCGCTACGGAGGGCGCAGCGGGCGAGGAGGAAGGCGGGGGAGGCGGGGGAGGCGGGGGAGGCGGGGGAGAAGATTTTGCCGCCAGGGAAGAACATCAGGCCGCCAAGCTCGCCAAGGAAGAGAAGAAGAACGGGCATTACCTTGGTGTCCCTGGCGCTGAACGTCGGAGTGTGGTCAGTAGAGGTACGGCACAATCCGCCACGGCACCCGGCGCCGGTACTCGTCCCAGACAACACCGTATTTGGCGGCACAGCGCTTGTCGTCCCGCCCGGCGCGGTCGACGAGCAGGATCGTCAGGAACAACAGGTAGAACCAGGGGAGTGCGACGCCGAAGCCGCAAGGCAGGGTCCAGGCGAACGCGAGGAGGAGCTCGGGTGTGTAGTGGAAGTGCCGCGCCACGCCCCACCATCCGCTCAAGAGGAGCAGGTTCTCGCGGCGCTGGCCGTCCCAGGTGACGTTGGGCGCGCGGACGGATTCAGCCGGTTTGCCCCAGATCTTCGCGGTCCCGTTGGAGCGTCGGAACGTCAACCGTTGCGCGTCCGCATCATAGTTGATCCACAAGGCAGCCAGCCCCAACGCCACGATCCCCGAAGCCGCCGCGTAGCCGGTCGCCGGCGCGTGCTCGACGAGGAACAGGTCGACGAGCGCGTACACGCTCGGGACCCAGGCCAGGACGCCCCAGCAGATGTAGTAGCCAAAGCGGTCGTGCATGATGTCGAGACTGCCGAAATAGCCGTCCTCCCACCAGAAGAACTTGTAGAGGTAGGCGACCTGCAGGGCGACGGAGGCGGCCATCGCTGGGCTGACCGACCCCGTCAGCTCGGCCTGCTTCGCGGCAAAGCACAGGGCCGCGGCGCTCCATCCCATCATCGAAACACGGCAGTTGATCCACTGCTTCAGCGACACGCCGAGCAGGCGGGGGTGCAGCTCGACGCCCTGAAAGAAGTCAAAAAGGAGGTTGCCCGTGACGGTCACGTCCCGGCCAGACGGCGCCAGACGGCCCTTCGCGTAAAGGAGCAGGCAGACGACGAAGGCGGCGGGCGTGACCGTGGCGAGGATCGGACCCCAGAGGTCGTACAAACGGCCGATTTTGACGCCAGAGAACCAGGCGACGACGAGGCCGCCGTGGGTCACCCACCACGCCGCGATGCCGTTCAGGCGGTAGCGCGGACGATCGCCCGCCGGCGTGACGGGGCCGAGGTGCTCGGGGCCAGGCAGGAGGCGCAAGAGCAGGTACTGTGCGGCGATCCAGCCGATCATGACGGCGACGGCCTCTGCGCTCGGGACCGGCAGCTCCCGGGCGATGGACGCGACGGAGGCGCTGTGGACGAGGTCGACGACCGAGCCACCGTGCCGGATCGTCACGACCCATACGAGCAGGCCGAGCGCGGGGGTGACGGCCATCAGCAGGAGCGGGCCGAGCGTCAGGCGGAGAAAGTCAGGCTTGGAGGGCGGCATCCGAGGCCGGATATCCTGTTGCAGGGGCGGGATTGCCTGGCGCGTGCGCCGCCGTGTGTGTGAGAGTTTCGGGATCCCGGGAAGAGCGGCCGAGGTCGTCTGTTAGAGGGAAGAACCGACCCGGACTCTGATGTTCCTGACCACCCTCCTGGCCCTCGCCCCGCACGCGTTCGCCGTCAGCCCCAAGAAAGCGGCGAAAGCGGCGGACTTTGCCGATCAGGCGGACCGGGCCGAGCGCTCCGCCGATTTCGTGACCGCGGCAAAGCTGGCGAGCAAGGCCCTGAAGCTCGATCCCGACAACATGCGCGCCCACTTCGTGTTCGGCGAGACGCTCGTCGCGGTCGCCAGCGGGAGCGACTCGGAGACCAGTCGACAGCTCCTCGCCGGTGCCCTGTACGAGATGCAGCGGGTTGTGGAGCTTTCCCCGGATTCGTTTGAGGGCGCGGTCGCAGCCGGACTCCTCAAGCCCACCGCAGAGACGGGGCTGGTCCCCCAGCCGGACGTGCAATGCTCCCAGCCGGCCCAGGCAGAGTTCAACAAGGCGGAGGCTGCTTTTGCGCGCCACGACTACGTCGCCGCCAAGGCATCGTATGACACGGCGCTCCAGGCCTGCCCCACCAACCCCACCTGGTGGCTCGATTCGGGGGACGCCTGGTTTTCGCAGAACGACTACGCCGGCGCCGAGACCCGCTACGACAAGGCGCTGGCGCTCGCACCATGTTTTGCGCCCGCGTACCGATTCAAGGCAGACGCCGAGATCGGCAGCGGCGACGCCCCGGCCGGCTTCGTCGACGCCACCCGCGCCGTGGCTTGCGACCCGACCTACGACATCGGCTGGACCTACCTCCGGGGGCTCTGGTCGCAGGCGAACGGGCGCCTCGTCTGGAGTCGCCCAACGCGGATCTCGGCGGAGGCGGCGGCGAAGGGCACGGGCGAGGCGAAGGCGTGGGCGGCGTACTGGCAGGCGCGTTCGGAGCCCCTGCCGGATCCCCATGACGACGCCGCGGTCCTGGCGCGCGAGCGCAAGGCGGTGAGCGCTGGGGTGGACGTGTGGCGCACGCTCCTGCCGACCGAGCATGAGGCCAATCCGATGTGGGCGGAGCTCGCCGAGGCCCGCGACTCCAACGCCCTCGACCCCGCCATCTTCCTGTGGTTGTTGGACAAGGATCTCGCACCCGCCTTCGCAACCTGGCGAAACGAACACCTCCCCGAGACCGTCGCCTACATCAAGGACCACCTCGTCGACAACGTGGACGGCCCCAAGTGACCCGTCAGCGCTGGCGGTGGGGGGTCGCTGTTGCCCTGCTTGCGGTGTTGGCGGTCGGCGGCGCGGAGGCGAAGGTCGTCCATCACAAAAAGAGCACGACCGTCGTGCCGATCTCCGCGAGCACGGAGGTGCCGGAGATGCGGGTGCATTTCCTGAACGTGGGCCAGGGGGCGTCCACCCTGATTGAGTTTCCGTGCGGGGTGATGCTGGTCGACACGGGCGGCGAGCTCGACAAGGACTTCGACAGCAACGCCGCCTTGCAGGCCTACCTCGATGCCTTTTTCGCCCGTCGGACGGATCTGAACAAGACGATCGACCTGCTCTGGTTCACGCACCCGCACATCGACCACGTTCGCGGGGCGGCGACGGTTTTGAACAACTACACCGTCAAGAACATCGTCGATGACGGGTACAAGGCGACCCAGGCGGACGCCGTCGTCTCCGTCGGCCTCGTCCGCGATTTTGTCGACAACCATGCCGAGGTTCACTACCAGGCCGTCGCAACGGACGATTTCGCGTCCGACGGCTCCGGCCTGACCTCCGCGGTCATCGACCCATTCCCCACGTGCAAGGGGGCGGATCCGAAGATCCAGGCGCTATGGGGCCAGCTCCGCTCGGACCCCGGCTGGGGTCAGGACGACTACGGCAAGGATCGCTTCGCCAACGCCAACAACCACAGCGTCGCGGCGCGCGTCGACCTCGGCAAGTCGAGCCTTTTGATCACGGGCGACATGGAGCTGCCCTCCATCGCCATGCTCCTTGACTCCCGGAAGCCCGAGCTGCTGGACGCGGACATCTACGAGGTTGGCCATCACGGGTCCGCCAACGGCACCACCGCGGACCTGTTGCGCGCCGTCACGCCCTCGTGGGCAGTCATGGAGGTTGGACCATACGATCGCAAGTCGAGCTGGACGGCGTGGGCGTACGGGCACCCGCGCGAGGGCACGATCGACCTGCTGGAGGCCGGGGTCACCGGCTTGCGGCCGAAGGAGTCCGAGGAGGTGGGGACCGGGGTGAAGTCGTTCATCCCGGAGGACATCGAGAAGGCGATCTATGCGACGGGATGGGACGGATCGCTGGTGCTCGACGCGAAGGCGGATGGGACGATCACCCTCGGGAAGGTCGACCTGGCGCAGCCGGCGCATCCGGAGCCGGGGTAGGCGCGCGGACTGTCGGCAAACGGGCTTTCCACCACTCGAATGTGGCGTCCGTGGGCGCCCGGTAGGCCATGCACATTCGCGTGCCCATGGCGAGCAGCAGGCGAGCGGGCTCGGGCGAGCTTGCGGCGGCCTTCGCGTGGAACCCGCCGCCCACCCAGTTCAGGCTCGGCGCCGGCAACGGGATCTCCGCGACCTGCCGCGCGCTGAGCTTGATGGCATCGGTCGAGAGCGCCACGCCGGCGTACCGGGCGAGCGCCCAGGCCGAGACCGGCGGGGCGAGCAGGACGGCCAGCACGCGCCAGAGATCGGCGGGGTCGTTCGGGATGACCGTGATCGTCGGAACAGCGTTGAGCACGATGCCATCGGGATCGGCGAAGGCTTCGAGGACGCGGGTCTGGGTCGCCAGGACGATCTTCGGGACCAATCGGGTGGCGGCCCAGGCGCGCATCGACGGGCTCAGGCGGGCGAGGTCCACGCGGGGGCGCTCGTAGCGCACGCCCGCGTAGGTCCCGCCGCGCACGCCCCAAAGGGAACGTCCAACATCGATCATCCCGGTCACCACCAGGCGAGGGAACTCGCGCTCGTCCATCCCGTCCACGTGCTCGACGATGCAGCCGGCCAGGCCGTAGTACTGGTCGCGAAAATCGGCGGTTGTCCGGGCGATGTCGCCGAGGACGCGGTGGGGGCCGGCGGGGAGGGGGAGGTGGACGGCCGGGACGCCGAGCAGGTCGGCGACGAGGTGGCCCCAGGTCGGAGCGTCGGCGATTGCCTCGTGGCCGGCGAGAAGGGGCGCGGCCGGCTCAAAGTCGTTGCCGAACGCCCGACGGATGCCCATCTGGGTTCCGCGGAAGACCTCCAACGCGACGACGCAAACACGCACGTCTGCGTCCGGGAAGATGCGGTCGGTGGTCAGCCAGACGCTCCAGAACCGGGCGCGCTCGGTCAGCCGCTTGCGCGCGGGCTCGGCGTCCTTCGCGGCGAGCAGGGAGAGCGGGGTGACCAGCGCGACCCGGCCGCGGGGTCGGGCGAGGTCGACCGCGCGGAGGACGAAGAGCGTGGCGACGTCGGTGTAGGCGCGTCGGGCTGCGCCGAAGCGGGCCTGGAGCCGGGCGGCGGTTTCCCGGTCGACGGTCGTGTCCGCGCCAAGCTGGTTGAGGTAGGGCGGGTTGCCGACGACGGCGTCGAACCCCTCGCCGATGTCGGAGAATGGCGGGTCGTCGAGGAGTCCGTCCGCCCACTGTACCCGCGCCTCGAAGCGGTCGACGGGGACGGTCGGGTCGCCGAGCGCCAACCAGAGAACGGCCCTGCAGACGGCGATGGCGACCGTATCGGTGTCCATGCCGTACAAGCCGCTCGCACCGTCTGCGCCGAGCCGTCGCAGCGCGGCGAGCAGGAAGTTGCCGGTTCCACAGGCGGGGTCGAGGACGGTGAACGCCCCGGCCCGGAGCCTGATGCCTTCGGGAAGGGAAGAAACTCCGGTTTCATCAAGAATATGCTCGACGAGCGCGGGCGGCGTGTAGTAGCTCCCCGAGCGCCGCCGGGCCCCATCGCCTGTTTCGGGCTCCACGAGCACAAAGGGGCCCTCGAACCGGGGGACGAGGCCGAGGATCGCCTCCCACGCCGCGCCGAGGCGCTCGGGCGGACCGTCACAGTCGGCGTCAAAGGGGCCGAAGACGCGGGCGTAGCGCTCGTCGCCGAGCGGGTCTGAGCCTCCGGGGCCATCGAGCAGCTCGCAGCCGTTCAGTCGGAAGATGCTGAAGATGTCGCCGGCGCCCGGAAGTCGGGTGACCGCCGCGCGGAGCTGCCCGCGGGAGACGCCGGCGGGCAACAGACCCGACCGCCGCAACACCCAATACAGCGCGACGAAACGGAACAGTTCCTGCACCACCGCCCGCCCTTGCGCGTGCGCCCGTGCCAGCGCGAGGATGCGCTCGCCCCCGACGACATTCCCCGGCGCCAGGCACTCCGCTCCCAGCCGCTCCATCGCCCGTCGGAATGCATCGCTGGTGCTGGGTTTCAACGCGTGGTGCCCGGTCGGCCGAATACCACGAATCGCCGGCAAAATCGCACCGGCCCTTGCTTTTGGGGGGTGTAAGGCGCTATTGTGGGTCTGTACGCCCGGAGCCTTTGCCCATGTTCACGATGATGTCCGCCTCGCTCGCCGTCTTGAGCATGTCGACCCCCGCGCACGCCGGGGACTGGCCGGCCGGGGCGACCGTTCCCCAGGCGGCTACCGTGGACATCACGCCCGAGGGCTTTCAGGCCATCGCGGCGCTGATTCCCGCGTTGATCCCCAGCAACATCGCGATTCCGGAGACGGGGGCCTCCGGTGGCTACTGGTGCTTTGACTACATGTACGATCTCGCCGGCGGCTGGGTCGGTGTGCAGGTCACGGACGCGACGATCACCCCCGGCGACGGCGTGCTGGACATCAACGCGGATCTGCTGGTCAACGTGAACGATTCCAGCGATCCCTTTGATTTGTCCTACGAGATCCTCTGCTCGTCCGGCGACTGCGGCGGCTACGTCACCCCCTTCGCCGTCCACTTCTCCACGACCATGGCCCTCGCGGTCGTCGACAACGGCGACGGGACCACGTCCGTCGACGCGACCGTCGGCACCCCCGTCGTGACCTACGACCTCACGAACGACAACATCGTGCTGGATTGCTGGGTGCAGGACCTCGAAAATGTGCTGAGCTACTTCGGTCTGTCGCTCTACCAGCTCATCATCGACCAGGTCTCGGGTCAGCTCGACAGCACCATCGCCAACCTCGGCCCCACGCTTGAGACTGCCATTGAAAGCGCGTTTGCCTCGGCGAACATCCAGCAGGATCTCAGCCTCAACGGCGTCACCGCGCACGTCCACTTCTACCCGTCCGACATCACGATCGACCCGACCGGCGTGCGGCTGACGATGGCGGGCTCGATGAGCGCGGACGCCGCGAGCTGCATCGCCGCCTACGACCCCGGCACGTCGCTAAAGACCGAGTCCTCGCCCCCGGATCTCGGCGTGGCGCCCTCCGGCGTCGACTCGCCGTTCCACCTCGGCATCTCGCTCTCGGACGACTTTGCCAACGAGGCGATGTACGCGCTGTGGCGTGGCGGATTGCTCTGCTACAACCTGGCTCCGGACAACAGCACGTTCCCGCTGGACACGTCGGTCCTGAACCTGCTGACCGGCCAGGCGTTCGCCGACCTGTACCCGGAGAGCGAGCCGATGTCGCTCAACACGGTGCCGCGGGCCGCGCCGACGGTCAGCTACACGGGCACCCATCCGATCGACGTGAACCTCAACAACCTCGATCTGGACATGAACGCCGAGCTTGACGGCCGGATGTCCCGCATGATCGCGGTGACCCTGAACGGGCCCGTTGGCGTCACGCCGACCCTCGACGGTAGCACGGGCAGCCTGGCCATCGCGTTGGACGTGAACCCGGCGAACCTCAACCCCACCGTGACCTACAACGAGTTCTACCCGGACGCGAATTCCACGATCGAGGCCAGCTTTGGCACCTCGCTCTCGGGCGTGCTGGACACGGTGCTGGGCAGCCTGTTGAGCGGGCTGCAGTTCGCGATCCCGAGCTTCAGCGGGATCGGGCTCCAACAGCTTGAACTCGCCCCCGCTGGCACCAACCAGGACTGGCTTGGCGCGTACGCGTGGATTGGCGCGGTCACCTACACCAGCAGCAGCGGGTGCGGTGGGTGCGGCGGGAGCGACTCGGGCGGTGATTCCGGAGCGAGTAGCTCGTCAAGCTGCGGCGGTGGCTGCGCGACGGGCGGGATTCCTGCAGCGTGGTCGCTCGTGGTGCCGTTCGGGCTGCTGCTCGGCTTGCGTCGCCGCGGGGAGTGACGGGGCGTTAGCCGGTCTCCCCTCACGGAGTCCGGCTTGGCCATCGATACGCGCGTTCCCGTCACCGTCCTGACCGGCTTCCTCGGCGCCGGAAAGACGACGCTGCTCAACCGCATCCTCACCGAAAACCACGGTGCCGGGCGGATCGCCGTCATCGAGAACGAGTTCGGTGAGATCGGCATCGATCGGGCGTTGCTGACTGGGAAGGCCGTTTCGGCGACGGAGGAGGTGTTCGAGATGAACAACGGCTGCCTGTGCTGCACCGTCCGCGGCGACCTCATCCGCATCCTCGGCAGCCTGATGAAGCGGCGCGACAAGTTCGACCGCATCCTCATCGAGACCACTGGGCTCGCGGATCCCGCGCCCGTCATCCAGACGTTCTTCATGGACGAGGCGCTCAAGGAGCAGCTTCGGCTCGACGGCGTCGTCACCGTCGTCGACGCGCGGCACGTCCATCTCCACCTGCCGGACGAGCACGAGCACGGGCCGGATTGCCACCACGATCACGACCATGGGCACGCGCACGAGGAGCACGGCGGCGATGAACATGGCGGTGCCCAGCACGACGAGGACGGGCACGCCCACGCCAACGAGTGCGAGCAACAGATCGGCTTTGCGGACGTGATCCTGCTGAACAAGGTCGATCTGGTCGACGCCGCCCAGCTCAAGCGCGTGCAGGCGCGCGTCCGCGAGATCAACCCGATGGCGCGGCTGCTGCACAGCAAGTTCGGCGACGTCCCCGTGCAAAAGGTGCTCGACATCGGCGGTTTTGACCTGGAGCGCGCGTTGGAGATGGACCCCGGCTTCCTCAAGGAGTCGACCCACCACCACGACTCGGAGATCGGCTCCGTCAGCATCGTCCTTGACGGGTCGCTCGAGCCCGCGCTGTTCCAGCCGTGGATCGACGTGCTGCTCCGGGAGCGTGGGACGGACATCTTCCGGTCCAAGGGCATCCTCTCGATCGCCGGAAACCCGCTGCGGGCCGTGTTCCAGGGCGTCCACATGCTGTTTGAGATGGCCGACGGCGCGGCGTGGGAGGCGAGCCCGCGTCGATCGCAGCTCGTGTTCATCGGCCGCAACCTCGACAAGCAGGTGCTGACGGCTGGCCTGACCGCGTGCCTGGCGTGAGACCCGTTCGTGGGGTGCCGGTCGCGACGCTGAAGGAGAACCTCGCGGCGATGGCATGGTCGCCGGACGGCGCTGCGCTCGCGTGGATCGATCTGGACGGTGCCATCGGCGTGCTGCGCGGCGGGGCGGTGAAGCGCTTCCAGACCGAGCCGGGTCCGCTGTGCCTCGCCTGGTCGCCGGACAGCCGCCGGTTCCTGACCGGTGGTGAGGACGGGGTCGCGCGGATCCTGGACGTAGCCGACGGGAGCGTGACCGAATTCGGCGTGGGCGAGGCGACGACGCCGGGATCCGCGTGGATCTCTGGCGCGGTCTGGGGACCGACCTGCATCGCGCTTGCGGTCGGTCGTCGGGTGGAGCTGCGGGCGCCCGACGGCGCTTTGAAGGGCGAGCCGACGGTGTTTTCAGCGACCGTCAGCGCGCTGGTCCGCGATCCCGCCCGCGACGGATTCATCGCCACCGCCTACGGCGATGCCGTCGCCATTCCCGCGCTCTCCGGCGCCGTCCGCCGCTTTACGATGAAGGGGTCGATCCTCGCCGCCGCGCCATCGCCCGACGGACGCTACGTCGCCCTCGGCTGCCAGGATTCGTCCGCCATGATCTGGCAGCGCAACCTCGCGGACGGGGCGGATGCGGAACCTCTCCGGATGGGCGGATTCCCCGGGAAGGTCCTGCACCTTGCCTGGGGCGACGGGCCGACGCTCCTGACCGCGGGTGGCGACGCGCTGGCCTGCTGGAGCTTCGCGGGGCGCGGGCCCGCGGGGGCTGACGGCGAGGGACTGCCCGGTCACGCTGGCCGCATCCTCGCGGTGCAGACGGCTCGCCGCGGTCGCGTGATGGTGAGCGTTGGCGAGGAGGGTGCGACGTCGCGGGTGATCTGCTGGGGCTATCGGCGGTCCTGGGAGCCGTTGGCGTCGGTGCAGGTGCCCGTCTCCACCCTCGCCTTGCGGGCGGACGGGCTGGGTTTTGCGGTGGCGGGCGAGACCCTCACCGTGATGGAATTCCCGCAGGGCTGATGTGCTGTACGACATCGAACTCTTCCGCGGCGAGCGTGAGATCCCCACCCCGATCCCCTCGGAGGAGGTGTACGCGGCGCTTGTTCAGCGCCACGGCGCCGTTCGGAGCGGCGCTGCGGCACGGCTCGGTGAGGCGCTGGCCACGCGGGTGATCGAGGAGGTTCAGGGCGCGGAGTTCACCGTTGCCACGGCCCCGATGGTGTACGCACCGACCCGGCGCTGCGCCCCTTCGTTCGAGTTCCGCGGCGCCGGGCGTGCGCACACACTTCTCGTCCGCGTCCGAAGGGCGGCGGGCGTGACCGGGAAGGGACTCGCAGCGCTCGTCATCGGCATGAGTGTCTGCTCGGCCGTGGGCTGCACGACCCCAGCAGGCCGCCCCAAGTCCACGGAAAATGACCATTCGGAACCAGCAATGCGGACTCATCGGTGGATTCGGCACCAACCGACAGCGCCACCGACTCCGGCCCCGCGGGGACTGTGTGGTCCTTCCTGGATTGTGGCTGGGAGAGTTGTTGCGCGCTGACCCCTGATGGCCAGATGGCGTGCTGGGGGGTTGACCCGGAGGCGGGGACGTATGACATTCCCGCAGGGAGCTTCGTTGACGTGACGATGGATGCGGGGGGCGGGTGCGCGATCGATGATGCTGGGTGCGTGGTGTGCTGGGGTCCTGAGAACCACTCGGATCCGCCGACTGGCGCCTTTTCGCAGGTGCAAATAATCGGGGACGGCGGCTGCGCGCTGGATTCCGGCTCCGAACTCCGGTGCTGGGGCTCGGGGTACCCTGCGGATGGAAGCGACGTCGTGCCGGCACCGACCGGGACGCCGTTTGCCAAGCTCGGAGGAGGGGGGGCGATGCAGTGTGCCTTGAACTCGACCGGAACCGTGCAGTGCTGGGGCGACGCGCAGTATTTCGAGGGCGGCGAGAACCCCTACACCGGCGTGGACTACACCATGCCCCCAACGGACAGCGGGTACGCCTCCATCTCCTGCGGCGGCACCCATTGCTGCGTCCTCGATCCCGCAGGCTACCCGACCTGTTGGGGGGGGGGATTTCATCCCGACTGAACCTGCAACAAGCGGGGGCGCAGCCGGGACGCCCACCACGTCCCAGTTCCTGAACATCAGCGGGGGTTCCGATTCAGAGTGTGGGGTGGAGCTCGACGGGAAGACCGCGTACTGTTGGGGGGGGATGAGTGGGGGCCCATGGCCTACACGATGGATGCGCCGGAGGGCGACCCGTGGGTGGACTACGAGAAGGCGACGTACGGGGGGGCCGGGTTGACGGTCTCGGGCGCTGTGCTCGGGAGCGGGGATGGGGAGAACCCGCCGGCTGGGCCTTGATGGCTGGCCATCCCGGACCGCGCGCACGCCTGGGTGATCTCGACGGGATTGCGCCCGCGTCTGCACGTGACTTCGGGTCGACCTCGGACGATCGTGCGGCGCGCAGGACCCCGGTCCGCGTCGAGCCCGCCGGGCCCTACTAGTTCCCGCTGGTCGAGAAGTTCAGCGAATCGCCAATCCCGACCGAGATGCTCGGCGTGTTGGTGATGACCGGCTTGCCGTTGTCCCCCAACGTCTGCTGCGTGAAGCCGACCTTGATGGCCACGGATTTGATGTTGATCGCGCCGACCACCATCCAACTGAACTCGTCGCCAAACCCGATGGCCTTGTACTTTGCCCAGTCCACGTGCCGGCTCGGGTCGCTGGTGATGGAGGGGGCGATGCCCACGGCGACGTGGTACTTCTTGGGTCCAACCAGCACTTTGAGCGGGAGTGAACCGGTGGCCGCGGGGGCGACGGTGGAGCCGTTGGAGAAGACGTAGCCGTTGTACGCGCCCTCCACGCCGAGCGTCGCGCCCCAGAGCTTGAATCGCGCGCCGGTGTCGTCCCCGATGTGGACGTCGTAGCTCGACGTCGTGCTGCCGCCGAAAGCGCCGGCTACGCCGCCGTAAAGGTCGCCCGTCCACTTCTTGTGGGTGTACTTGAACCCGCCGTCGACGCCCGCGGTGGCCGCGAGCGACGTGCCGCTGATGACGACGCCGCCGCCCGGAGCGACGTAGGGCTTGACCTTGAAGCCGGCGACGCGGAAGGTCTTGAAGAACTTGTCGCCGTTGGCGTCCGTGCTCGAGCTGGACTTGTTCTTGGAGTTGTTCTTGCTGGAGCTGCTGCTCTTGTTGTTCTTGCTGGAGCTGCTCGAATTGCTGGACTTGCTGCTGCTCTTGCTGGAACCGCTGGAGCTTCCGGGCATGGAGGCGCCGTCCGGAGCGGGGGAGGTGTACATGGCCGCCGGGTCGAGCCCCGCGGGGTCGGCGGCGAGGGCGGCGGGGGTGTGGAGCGCGAGCGAGAGCGAGAGCAACATGGGAATCCTCGGTGACGGTGGTCTGGGGAGTGTCGGCGGAGCCGATGTAACCGCTCCACGGCCGACTTCATTCCATCCGGCGCGCCGTGCGGCGGGTAGCTACCGGGGGACCGAGAGCCACACCCCGTCTGCCGATGCGGCGACGAGGCCGCGATCGATCATCGGCTCGACGATGTCGAGGACCTGGTGCTCGGGCAACTCCATTCGTCGGGCCAGGACGGGCACAGTCAGCGCGCCAGTGCGCAGGTGTTGCATCACTTTTTGTGCGACCGTGGTCAGGGTTTGCAGCGAAACGGGGGCGAGGATGCCCTGGACCGCGCCGGGCATCCCGGACGAGCGCCGCAGGACGGCCTCGGCGCGGTGGCGGTCGTGGCCAAGATTTTCGATGAGCAGCGTGATGTCGTCGAGCGTGAGCGGGCACGGATGGAGGTGGCGCGCGCCGCGGCGAGCGAGGGAGAGGAGCGGGCGGTCCGAGCGCACCAGCACGAGCGCAGAGGCCGGGTTCACGAGCAGCCGCAGCAGCAGATCCTCGCTGCCCGGAGCGCCGCCGTCGAGCGCGAGCACGCACGGCTCGCCGCTCGCGAGGTCCGCGGCGATGGCGTCCTGGTCGCCCGCCGGCACGATGCGCACACCTTCCCGCCGCGCGGCCTGGACGGTCTCGCGGATGAGCGCTCGCCGCCCCGATCCGGCCGGGCCGTGCAGCACGATCATCGAGCGTCCGCCTCCGATCGTCTCGACGAGCGCGCGGCGCAGCTGGTCACGCTCACGGGCCATCCCGACGATCGGCGCCCGGTTTGGCGTGCCGAGCGTGGCGCGAAGGTCCCCCGCGACGGCCCGAGCGGACGTGGGCCGGGCGCTCGGGCGGTGCGCCATGAGCTGCAGCACGAGCTCGTCCAGCGCGGCGGGCATCCGCGGGCGGACCGAGCTTGGGGGCTCGGGCAGCGTCGTCAACGGGGCCCAGACCAGCGCGTTGTTGTCGAGCGCTACGTCGCCCTTTCCGGGGCTGACGAAGGGTGGGCGACGGGTGAGGAGGGTGTGGATGATCGCGCCGAGGCCCCAGAGGTCTGTCGCGACCGTGGGGGCCGAGGAACGCAGCCGTTCGGGCGCCGCGTAGCCGGCCGTGGCGCCCGTCTCACCCGCCGGCGGGCCGTCGGTCGCGCTGCCGAGGTCGACCAGACGCGGCATGTTGTCATCGCCGACGAGCACGTTGCCTGGCTTCAGATCGCCGTGGATGACGCCCTCGGCGTGCAAGGTGCCGACGCCTTCAGCGAGCCGGGCGCTGAATTCCACGAGCGTCGAGAGCGGCTGACCGGGTGCCCACTCGGTCGAGGCTCCGCGGCTGGCGTGCTCCATCGCGAGCCAATCGCCTTCGGGGTCGGCGTCTACAAGCATGGCGATCGCGGGGTGGCGAAGCCGCCTCAGCAGCGCGACCTCGCGCCGCAGCGAGCCGGGCTGGTGGGCGACCTTCAGCGCAACGAGGCCGTCGGGGCCCTCGGCGAGCCACACGTGCGCGGTGGCGCCGCGCCCAAGTAGGCGGATCTGGCGGTACTTCTCCTTCACGGATCCCAAACCCGGGCCTGATCCTCAAGGTCGCGCTCGTCTGCCTGCAGCGCCTCGGCCTCCGTCTTCAACTCGCCCGCGCGTTTTTGAATCTTCTGCTCAATCTCAGCGCGCTTCTCGGGTGGGGCCGCGCGCCAGTCATCGATCCAGCCCTCGATCTCCTTGCAGTGCTGCGAGAGCACCGCGGCCTTGCGCCCGACCTCCGCGGTCTGCCCGGCGAGCACCGCAGAGGGCGACCCGCTCGGCGCCGGCCCGGTCGGGCGGTAGCAGGCGAGGATGAGCAGGAGGAGCACGGGCTGACTATATCGGGCCCGGCATGTTTATCGACCCCGCCGCGCTCGAACCTGCAGCCCGGTATCGGCTGATGATCAGCGCGATCGTGCCGCGTCCGATCGCGTGGGTCGGCACGAACGATGGCACCGGCGATTCCACGGGCGACAACCTGGCGCCGTTCTCGTACTTCATGGGGGTCTCCTCGGATCCGCCGCTGCTCGCTATCTCCGTGGCGCGCGCGTCGTGGCCGCGCGGTCAGGAGCGAGCAGGGTCCCCGCCGCTCAAACACACGGCTCGGAACATTCTCGCGACCGGGTTTTTCTCGGTGTCCATCCCGTCGCAGTCGGACCTTCAGGCCATGCACGCTACGTCGGCGCCGTGGGGCGGGTCGGAGTTTGAGGCGGTCGGGATTCCCCGGGCCGCGGGTGTGAGCGTCGCCGCGCCCCGTCCAGCGATGGCAGCGTTCACGTTCGAGTGCCGGTTGCACCAGGCGATCGACCTCGGCAGCACGCACCTTTTCGTTGGGCTGGTGGTCGGGATGATCGCCGGCGACGACGTGGTGGTCGACGGGCGCGTGGACCTTGCGCGCCTCGCCCCCGTCGCCCGCTTGGGGGGCGACGATTATGGTCGCGTGGACCTGGCGTGTTCAATCCCCCGCGCGCGGGCAGGCGGGTGAGTTCGCGCCGCAGCGTGACGGCGGTCGCTGCGGCGGTGCTGTTGGCGACTGGCCTCTATTACGCCTGGATCGCCGACGACGCGCAGGAGGGTTGGCGCTGGTGCCTGCAGGCGCCGGAGGCCCGCCAGGGGAGCGAGCTGGTGTTCCCGCTCTGGACGGTCACCGGCGTCGACGATCCGCACCACTACAGGATCTCCGGGTTCGTCAAGGATCTGCCGGTCGACGGCGACAGCGCGGGGCTGGCCGTCGGCGACACGGTCTCGCTCGTCGCGACGTTTGACTGGAACGGCGGAAAACCCATCGCCCACCAGACGTATTTTGAGTTTCACCGCCTGCGCGCCTGGAAGGAGCGGCTGGGGGTGATCGGGTTCGTACTTGTCGCGATCTTCCTTCCGTTCTGCTTCGTCGTGCGCCGGGATGCGAACGGGCGGTGGTTGGCCGAGCGTCGCGCGTGGCCCGAGCCCGGGGGCCGCAGTGGCTGACCTCATCACGCATTCGTGCACGGCGCTGCTCTGGAAGGTCGCGACGGTCGGCCCGGTGACACCGTCGTCGTCGCGGTGGCGCCTGCCCCCGACCCTCGCCACCTTCGTCCTCGGCACCTGCCTCCCCGACCTGCTCGGTCGCGTGCCGGCGATGGGATTGCTGGTGGCAAGCTGGCAATTCCCGCAGATCCCGAGCTGGACGATCTACTTCTGGAGCGTGTTCCACATGCCGGTCGGCATCGCGCTCACCAGCGTGATCGTCGCGCAATGCTGGCGTGCGGGCGAACGAGCAGGGGCGTTTCGCCAGCTACTCGGCGGTGGAATGCTGCACGTCGCCGTGGATTTGCTGCAGACGCACCTCGGCGTCGGCTACCTGCTGCTTTTCCCGTTCTCGACCTGGGACTACGAGATGGGGCTGATCGGCAGCGAGGACACGGTGAAGATCGTGCCGGTGCTGCTGCCGTTGACGGTGGGGTTGTGTTTGTGGCGATGGGGGAGGGGAAGGGCTGCAGCTTGACGCCGATCGGCGAATTCACGGCTCTCGACGACGTCACTTGTGGCGCATTCCGATGCGCCAAAAGTGACGTCGTCGACCGCCCCGGGGGGAGGAGAGGAAGACGCGCTCACGCGAAGGCGCAGAGAAAGAGGGAGAACGGCTCTTCTTTGCCGCTCCGGAGCTTTGCGTGGTCTCGGGTTCTCGCTCGGGGAGACGCGCGGATGTATGCTGCGTCCATGTTGCTTCTGCTGTTTGCCTGTGAGCATGCCGGAACGGCCGTCAGGACGGCGGACTCCGGGGGTAACGGCGACTCGGACGCCACATCGGTCGACTCGACGGCGACGGCCGACTCGACGACCACCTTGGACTCTGCTTCGGACAGTGCCGCGGGCGGCGACACCGGCACCTGCACGCCCGCCACCTGGTCCATCGACGACTGCCCAGCGCTCGCGAGCCCCTGGGCGCTCAACTCCGCCGCGGATTTTGGGGCCGCGCGGTCGATGGGGTTGTTCTGGTTCGACCCGGAGCAGGACGCGGTCGACGACTCCGAGGCAGACGGCTGCCCGAGCTACGACGCGGCGACCGCCACCTACTCGGGGGACTGCAGCACGGCCTCGGGCGTCAACTACGTCGGCACGATCACCCTTTCCAGCGCGGAGGACGATGGTCACTCGGCGACGCGGTACACCTTCTCGGGGTTCGCGGAGTCGGCCGCAGACGGGAGCTACCGCCTCGCGGTGGATGGGGTGTGGGACTGGTGGCGCGACGGCGACGTCGGGGAATACTTCCTGGACCTGAGCCTGTCTGTGGCCGGCACCGCCCCGCCTTGCCATGCCTGCCTGGCGACGTTGCCGGTCGGGAATGTGGAGATCGCTGGTCTATTGGCCTACAATGCCGACGAGTGGTGGATGGACGGCCAGGTGAACGTCGCGTCGAGCCCGGTCGGCGCGGGCGAGTTCTGCGAGGAGCAGTCGAACAACGAGATCGACATCGCCGGCTCTCAGGCTGCGACGTGGGTCGCGGACGCGGCCGACGATTGGGGTTCCTGCGGGTGTCTCACCCTCGGGGACGACCCGACCGCCGCGGAGCCGTACTGCCTGCAGTGAGCCCATGGTCCCGAAACGGGGCCGTCGGTTCTGACACGTACGGGACCTGCGAAGGATCAACGCGCCGTTCCACGGCCCTCGGTCCGAACCCGCCCCGGGCCCGCAGAGGCGCCCAAAGGACGCCGAGGACCCCGCGTGCGACGTCAACCCCGCGCTCGTCGAGGGGGACGCTCCGGTTACAATTGGAGGTATGCGCCACTTCGTCCTCGCCGCGACCTCCGTCCTCTCCCTCGTGGCCTGCGGTCACCCGACGAAGGACCAGCCCGACTCGGGCGACAGCGGTCCCACCGGCGACGACGTACCCATCGCATCCGACCGTTCGATCCTGCTCTATACGGACACGACCCCGGTCGACATGAACGCCGCACAGCTCCCGGCGGATTGGACCGGGCCGCAGGAGACCCAGTGTGCGACCGACCCGACGCGCCAGTACCTCGGCGAGGTGTTCACGAGCGGCCTCAACGACATCGAAGTGAATTGGCATTGGGCGCCGATCATCGGCGGTCCCGACCCGACGCGCCCGACGGTTGACCAGCCAGAGTGGTGGTACGCGGGGACCTTCGATGGCGGGAACGACTCGAGCGACGACGTCCTCGCCGACCACCCCTTCGGTCTGGATTACAGTTGGGACGCGGCCGCGGACCCCGACTTTGCGTTCATGCCGTTTGCTGGCGACGAAGGCGGGACCGACCTGCACCTGGAGATCGAGCAGGGGACCTTCCCGCGTCACGAGCTTGGCTACGAGCCGGCCGTTGGCGGGCGCGTGCTGGACCGCGGGGTTTGGGTGCTTGATTGTGGACATCCACCGTACGGGGCCGAGATGCACCCGCCGACCTTCCTCTCGTTCGCGGACCCGGGCGATGGGACGACGACGAGCGCCATGGCGATCGTCGAGCCGTATCGGTCATCCCTTTTGTTCAACGCCGATAGTTCTTTGGCGGACCAGTTCACGGACGTCGTCCGCTACACCGACGCCGCGACGCTCTCCTTCCCGCACGAATTCATCGCTTCGGTCCTTGATGCGGTCGCTGGGAATGTGGACCACATCTCCACGCCCGCGCTCATGGTCGCGAACCAATTTCCGGCCGTCGATTTCCTCGTGTGCGCGCCCCTCCCACGCCCCGCAGGCGCGACGCTGGACGCGCACTGGCGGGTGGTCGCGCGCACGGGGATCACGGCGACGGCGACCGAAGAGCCGGACGGCGGCTGCGTGCGAGTACAGGCGTCGCAAGCCACCAATTACGAGCCCTTGGCGTTGCCTTACGCACAGGCGCCGTGGTCGTGGGCCGACCTCTCTGCGAGCGCGAGCGGGCAGCTCGGCAGCACCATTGACGTGCGCCAGGCGATCATCGACGCGCTCGCTGGGCTCGGCATCGACGCGAGTCAGGTCACGGCGTTGCAGGAAGATCATCCGCCGATGGTGGACAGTTACGCGGCGCTGGCGCCTTCGGCTGACGCGGGCGATCTGAGCGGCCAGAACGTCGAGACGGACGACACGCAGGCGTTTCCGCTCACGGCGAGGGTGAGCGCGGGGTGGAAGTAGCTCACGGCACCCCCGGCAACCGCGGATCCGTCAGGTCCCCGTGCTCCGGGAGGATCAAGTTTCGCCCCAGGAAACGCCGCAGGATCGGGTGTTCCGAGCGCACGACCTCCGCCGTCGTCCCGTTCGCGATGAGCTTGCCCTGGTAGAGCATGGCGATGCGGTCGGCGACGTTGATGGTGCCGACGATGTCGTGCGAGATGACGACGAACGTGATGCCAAGCTGCTCTTTCATGCTGTGGATGAGGGCGTCGATGGCGTCTGACGTCATGGGGTCGAGGCCGGAGTTGGGCTCGTCGAAGAGCACGATCTCCGGCTCATTCACGATGGCGCGGGCGAGGCCGACGCGCTTGCGCTGACCGCCGGAGAGGGCGCTGGTGGCGCGATCGTAGAGGCCGGGGAGCTCGACCATCTCGAGCACGTGGTCGACGCGCTCACGCTTCTCGCGCGCGGAGAGGTCGGGGCGGTGTTGTTGCAGGGGGAAGGCGATGTTCTCGCCGACGCAGAGGGAGTCGAAGAGCGCGCCGTCCTGAAAGAGCATGCCGAGCCGCTTTCGCACGCGGTAGACCTCCGTGTGCTTCGCGCGGGACATGTCGATGCCAAGCACATGCACGCTGCCCGAGTCGGGGTGCAGCAGGCCGACGATGTGCTTGAGCAGCACGCTCTTGCCGGTGCCGGAGGGGCCGATGACGGCGGTCGTCTGGCCGCGGGCGAAGGTGAGGGACACGTCGTCGAGGACGGTGAGGGCGCCGAACGCCTTGCACACGTGGTCGAACACGATCGGGGGCTTGTCGTCGTCGCGGGAGCCGGCGGGCAGCGACCCCGGCAGCATCGATCGCAGCTTGCTAGCCATAGAGCACCTGCGAGACGAGGTAATTCAGCGAGACGCAGACGACGCTGGAGATGACCACCGCCGCGTTCGTTGCCTGGCCGACGCCCTCCGGGCCCTTCTTGCTCGCAAAACCACAGTAGGTGCTGACGAAACAGATGACGATGCCGAACAAGAACCCCTTGATCACGCCGGTCATCAGGTCAAAACCGCTGGTGGCGTTTCGCGCGAATTCGAGGAAGACGGCGCCGTTCAGGCCGAGCTGGATCGTCGCGGTGAAGTAGCTGGCGGTGACGGTGGTGAAGATGGAGATGACCGTCAGCGCGGGCATGACGAGCATGATCCCGTACAGTCGCGGCGTGACGAGCCACCACAGCGGGTTGACGGCCATGACTTCGAGCGCGTCGATCTGCTCGCGCGTCTTCATGACCGCGATCTGGCTGGCCATCTCGGTGCCGGCCTTGGAAGCCACCATCGCCGCAGCGATGATCGGCGCCAATTCCCGGATCCCGGCGAGGGCGACGAACATGCCGACGAGCCGCTGCCCGCCGAGGGGGACGAAGGCGTTGTAGCCCTGCAAGCACAGGTTCGTGCCGACGAAGATGCTGATGGTGAGCAGCACCGGCAGGCTCCGCACCCCGATGCGGTAGGCCTCCTCCATGCAGCGACCGGGCGGCGGTGCCTTGAGCGCGCACGCCGCGAACCAGTCGACCACGAACCCCGCGAAGCCGCCGAGCCAGCGGATCATCGGGCTCGTCGGGGAAGGCGCACGCTGCAGGGTAATCCGGTCGTGCTCGGGGAAGGCGACCTCGCGGGGTTAGCGGCGGCAGTGCCCGTCTCGGTCCAGCGCCGCTCGCTCCAGCTCCTGCCGCTCGCGCTGGTCAGCCGGGGCGTGGCGTTCACCGTGCCGATCTTCCTGGCCCAGTGGTACGGCGTGTCGGCGGACATGGACGCGTTCTACTACGCGCTTGGCATTCCGACGCTGCTGTTGGTGGTCGGCTCGAGCGCGGTCGGGAGCGTGCTGGTGCCGGCGCTGGCGCGTGTGCGGGGCACGGGCGACGATCGCGAGGGCGGCGCGCTGCTTGGGAGCGCGGCGGGCTGGGCTGGACTCTCGGCTGTCGCGCTCGGCGCGTTGCTCGCGACGGTCCTTCCGCAGGTGCTGGCGCTGATCTCGGAGTTCACGCCGGCGACGATCGCGGAGACGCAGCGCTTCTGTTTTGAGCTGCTCCCGTTCCTCGGGTGCGTCGCCGCCGCGGGCGCGCTGCGGTCGGGCGTCGAGATCCAGGCCCGGTTCCTGTGGAGTACGACGTCGCCGTTGTTGCGGACCGCCGCGTTGCTGACGGTCGCGGTGGCGCTGCGGCGCGAAGGTCCCCTGGGACTGCCGGTGGCCATGTTCGTCGGCGCGGTCGTGGAGATGCTGTGGTTGACCCTGGGACTCTGGCGTACACCGCTGCGGCCCACGCCGACGGTCTGGCCAGCAGCGCTCGGGCCGGCGCTCGCCCGTTTTGGACCGGTGCTCATCGGTGAGACGCTGGTCGCGCTGAACGTCGTCGTCGACAAGGTCTTTGCCGCGCTGCTTCCCGAGGGCAGCGTGAGCCTGCTCGAGTACGCGGACCGCGCGCGCGTCATCCCGATGACGTTGTTTGAAGCATCCCTTCTGGTGGTTGCCTTCAACTCCTGGGCGGTCGTACCGGCGGCGGAGCGGGCGTCCGAGGTGCGACGTGCCCTGCGCTGGGTGCTGCTGATCGTCCCGCCGGTGCTCGGTGGGCTGTACGTTGGCCGGAACGTGGCGATCTCGCTGCTGTTTGAGCGGGGCGCCTTCACGCCGGACCACACGGTCGCCGTCGCCGCCGCGTTCGGCACGTTCCTGCCGGGCGTGCTCTCCGCCATGCTCGCCGGTCTGGCCGTCAAGGCGCACCTGCTGGCCGACCGGGCGCGTCTGGTCCTCGTCTACGGCCTGACATCGTTCGCGCTGAACATCGTGTTTGACGTGGCGCTGCTCCGCTACGGGATCGCGGGTCTGGCGCTGGGGACGTCGCTCACGAGCATGATCGTCGCCGCGATCTCGCTGCGGAGACTCGCTGGAGACCTGCCGACGGGGCGGTCGTGGTGGAAGCCGGGGTTGCTGGCGGGCAGTAGCCTCGCGCTCGCGGCGGGCGCCGCCGTTTCGGGCGTTGCGCCAGCCTCCATGATCGACGGGCGACTATGGGCGGTGGCTGTGCCTTTTGTGGGGTTGCTGGTGGTTGGCCTGACCGAGGCGAGGCGGTCGTGAGGCGAGTCGACCTCCTTTCGCGTGCCCTCGTCGCCTGCGCGCTCATGACGGCGCCGTACATCGACTGGGAGATCGCCGCGGATCTCGGGCGATGGCACCTGAACGTGCCCGTCGCGGACCTCTGCGCGCTCCTTGCGCTCGGACTTGCCGGCGTTTCAGGGCAGCTCGCGCGCGTGGGGATCGGCGAAACGCTCGGGTGGCTGACGCTCGTTGCCGTTGGCCTCGCATCTGCCCACATCGGTGCGGGCCTCCCTGGCGTCGGCCCGGACGGCTACCACACCCTGCTTCGGAAGCCGATCTTCATGCTCCTGGGGTGGCGCATCGCCTTTGCGGGGGTCGTCCGACGAACGACCGTTTGCGGGAACCGGCGATGGGCGATCGGGTGGTTGACGGCGGGTGCCTGCGTGTGTGCCGGGGTCCTGATCGCCAGCTCCATCGCCCGCATTCAGGCAGGCCAGACGTTCTGGTGGGCCGCCATCGCCGGGCTGACCAACAACGGAAAGACGCTCGCAGTCTACCTCGCGCCCCTCCTCGCGCTCATCGGTTCACCCGTCGCCGTCGCGCTCGTGCTGATCGCGATCGGCCTCTCGTGGTCCAAGTCCGCGTGGATCACGGCGCTTTTCGCGCTCGCCTGGGTGCGGCTGCCCGCGCGCGTCCGCGGGCCCGTGGTCGCCGTCGGCGCCGTCGCCGGGCTCGTCGCCATGACGTTCCTCCCGTATCTCGCCCGTTCGCCCGAGCAGATCGACGCGCTGAACTCCCGCATCTCCCTCGACAAGCGCGCGTGGGAGATGTTCTGCGCGCACCCGTTCATCGGCTGGGGCGCCGGCTCCAACGTGCGCTACGAGGTCTCGACCTACCCGGACTACCGGGTCAACGGCGTCGACGCCCACGGTGTTTTCGCCAAGCTCGGCAGCGAATTCGGCGTCCTCGGCACGCTCGGCTGGCTCGTCGCCACGACGTCGCTCCTGCTGCACTTTCGCCGTCGCGCCCGCGGCTCCCGCTTCGACGACGCCCTGTACGGCTGCTTTCTCGCCCTCCACCTGAACCTGCTCACCTCCACGGAGACCTTCAGCCAGACGCACTGGGCGATCCTCGGCCTCCTCTGTGGTCTTTCAGCCCGCCGCCGCTGACCTACATCCCGTCGCAGGGGTCGTTGGGCTGGCCGGGGGTGCCGGCGTCGGTCATGCCGGCGGGGATGGTGGTCTCGTCGCACCAGTGCGCCATGTCGTCGTTGAGGACGCCGTCGAGCATCGTGGGATCGAGGCCGTAGGCGGCGCCGGGGATGATCGCGTCCGTGCTGGTGTCGTTGTAGTCGAACTTGTCGATGTCGACGCCGTCGGGGCTGGTGAGGTCGAGCTCGTCGTCGTTGTTGGCGATGGCCATGCCGGAGCCGTGGCCAGTGCCGGCGGCGGGCTCGATGCCGAGGGGGTTGCGGTAGAAGGCGGCGTCGCAGGGAACGCCACCGTTGGTGGTCGGGTCGATGTCGGCGCAGATGACGACGTACTCGTGGGGCGGGACTGGCACCGAGGCGTCGAAGACCCAGATGTCCGTGCCGTCGTCATGCAGCGTGTAATTCGCGAGGTCCAACGTGCTGCCTGACGTGTTGTACAGCTCCACGTACTCGCCATACTGGTCTTCCACGGCGTTGGGGTCGACCATGACCTCCGTGAAGATGAGGTCCCCGGGCTGGGGGACGACGACCTGATCGGTGACGTCCACGGTGATCGACGCCGAGCCGACCTCACCGTCCGTGTCCGTGCAGGTGAGCGTGATGACGTGGGTGGCGATGGTGAGCGACGACGTCAGCAGCGCGGACTGGCCGCCCCCGGAGATCGCGCCGGGGAGCGCACCGTCGACGTCCGAGGACCAGGCGAACACGAGGTCGTTGGGGGCCGTGGCGCTGTCGTTCGCCTCGCCGGTGAAGGTGATGGAGGTGCCCGCGGTGACGCTGGTGCCGTCGGCGGGTGCGGTGATGAGGACGACGGGCGGGCCGAGCGGGCCTTCGACCTGGAACGCCACGCTGGTCGACGCGGAGGAGCCGTCGAGGTCGGTGACGAGCATGTCGATGGTGTGGTCGCCGAGCGTCATCGTTGACGCGTCAAGGGGCGTCGAGACGTTCCCGTCGGCGTCAGCGGTGACGGGCGTGGCCGTCCCGCTGTCCAGCGACCAGGTGACGGCGAGCTGGGGCGCGGGATCTTCGGCGTCGCTGACGACGGCCTGGACGATGCCGTCGGTCCCTTGTCGCCAGACGGCGTCGGCGATCGGGGAGGTGATGCCGATGACCGGCTTCTGGTTCACGTGACCGATCTTGCTGTCCGATTGGCAGCCACCGAGCATGGCGGCGAGACTGACGACGATCAACGTGCAGAAGTGGTGGGTCGGGTGCATGAAGGCTCCGCTCTGAGGACGCCTATCAAGGAGGCGCCTACTCCGTACACTCCAACACCGTCAGCCCCACGCCCGGATCGCAGTCAACCCAGCCCTCTGGCGCCGTACACGCTGTGTACCCGACGCATTCGTCCGTCGCGTTGCCGTTCGCGTCGGGCGGGCTCGCGTAGCGGGTGCCAGCGGAGCAGTCCTTTGACGGCGTTGCCGCGCAGACGAGGTTTTTCGTGACGGCGGAAGGCGGCAGGCACCAGGTCCCGTTCGGGTTGTCCATCTCGGTGCCGATGAAGATGGAGCAACCATCCTGCTTCTGGCAGATGCCCGTGTCGTATTTCGCGCAGGGGTCGCCATTGTTGCAGCCGATAAGGAGGGCGACGAGGACGACGAGGCGGGTGCGCATCCGGTCTTGTATCCGGTGCGTCGATCGCCTTGCCGCGCCCCCGGTCGCGTGTGACGATGCGGTGCACCCCGGGTCACGATGTACCTTGAGCTCCGCCTCCTCGCCGGCAACGCCAACCCCGTGCTCGCCGCCGCCATCGCCGCGGCCATCGGGGCGCCGCTCGGCAACGCGCGTGTCGGCAAGTTCTCGGACGGCGAGATCCAGGTCGAGATCGAGGACAACGTGCGCGGGCGCGACGTCTTCCTCATCCAGCCGACCTGCTTTCCCGCCAACGACAACCTGATGGAATTGTTGATCATGGCGGACGCCTGCAAGCGGGCGAGCGCCGGGCGGATCACGGCGGTGATCCCGTACTATGGCTACTCGCGGCAGGACCGCAAGGTCGCCCCGCGTGCCCCGATCAGCGCCAAGCTCGTCGCCGACCTGCTCACCACCGCCGGCATCGACCGCGTGCTGACCATGGACCTGCACGCTGGCCAGATCCAGGGCTTCTTCAACATCCCGGTCGACAATCTCTACGCCGGGCCCACCCTGCGGGCCGCCGTCGCCAAGCACATCGACGGTGCGAACACCGTCATCGTCTCGCCAGACGCCGGGGGTGTCGAGCGCGCGCGCGGGTTCGCAAAGCCGCTCGGCGCCGGCCTCGCCATCATCGACAAGCGCCGCAGCGGCCCGAACCAGTCCGAGGCGCTGCACATCATCGGCGACGTGAAGGAGAAGGACTGCGTGATCGTGGACGACATGATCGACACGGCGGGCACGCTCACCAAGGCGGCGTCGGCGTTGAAGGGCGGGGGCGCTCGTCGGATCTTCGCGGTCGCCACGCATCCGGTCCTCTCCGGGCCGGCCATCACGCGGCTGCAGGAGAGCGATGTCGAACGCGTGTTCGTCACCGACTCGATCCCGCTTCGCCCCGAGGCCGTCGCGAGCGGCAAATTCATGCAGGTGCCGGTCGCGACGCTGCTCGCCGAGGCGATGCGGTCGATCCACTCCAACGACTCCGTGAGCCGGCTCTTCCGGTAGCGACAATGCTACGCTGACCCCATGCGCGTAGCAGTCCTGACACGGCCCGACCTCTTCCCCGCGTGGCACGGCGCGGCGGTCAAGATCGTGCGGACGGTCGAGGCGCTCGCTGCGCGGGGCGACGTCGTCAGCGTGGTGACCGAGGATCGGGACCGGTACTGGCGCGTGGACCGTGAGGGCTGGCATGACGTGGCGTTTGGCGCCCGTTTTCGCGCGATGCAGGAGTGGCCGGTGCTTCGGAACCAGGCGCGGGCGGCGCGGTGGGTCGCGAGGGCGGGGTATCCCGTGGAAGAGCTGGCATTGTACCGGCCGATGTTCGACCCGGCGTGGTGGGCCAGGGTGCTGTACGTGGGGCACGCCGAGGCGATCGACGTCTGGCAGCCGGAGTTTCCGGGGTTTGTCGTGCCCGCGGTCCTCGCGCGACGGGTGCTCGGCGGGCGGATCACGGTCGGGACGCACAACGCCGAGTTTGACCGGTTGGCACAGACCAACTCGCTGGCGCCGGCGCGGCTGAAGCGCCTCCGTCGGATCGAAGCCGCGTTGCTCAACCGCGCGGACGACGTCGTCGCCTGCTCCATGCCCGACGCGGAACGCCTGCGGGAAGCCGGCGTTGAACGTCCTATCTGGCACGTGCCGCACGGGGTGGAGGTTGGCGCCTATCGAGGCCCCGGAACGCCCGATCTGCGCGTCCGGTACGGGCTCGGCGGCGGTCCCGTCGTCTTCTTCCACGGCACGCTGCACTACGGTCCAAACCGCGATGCCGTCGAGTACCTCGCGCGCGAGCTGGCGCCGATTTTGCCGCCTGCGACGACCATCCTCATCGCAGGTCTGACTCCGCCGCGTGAGCTGGAGGGGCCGCAGGGCGACGGCGCGACGGTCCGGTTCACGGGCCCCGTCGACGACCTCGCGGGCCACATCCGGGCCGCGGACGTGTGCGTGTGCCCCGTGTTTGCCGGCGGCGGGACGCGGATGAAGCTGTTGGAGTATTTCGCCGCGGGGAAGCCGGTGGTCTCGACGGCGCTAGGTGCTGAGGGGCTCAACGTCGAGCATGACCGGGAGCTGATCCTCGCGGAGCGGGCGGAGTTCGCGCGGGCGGTCGAGGACCTGCTCTGGGACGCGGCGCTGCGTCGTCGGGTGGGGCAGGCGGCGAGGCGTTGGGTGGGCGCGTACGACTGGAGCGCCGTCGGGCGGGCGTGGCAGGCGGTTCACCGGGGAGAAGGCCGGGATTTTGTGGCCGAGGTGCCGGTGGACGCGCACCTTCCCGTCCGCGCCGTGTCCAAGCCGCGCACGCTGCTCTTCCTGATAAACCGCGGCTGCAACCTACGTTGTTCGTTCTGCGACCTCTGGGAGGGGAGCGAGAACGTCTCGCTGGAGCGGGCGGCGTCGTTGTTCGACGAGGCCGTCGCCATTGAGACGAAGTCGGTCGTGCTGACCGGTGGCGAGCCGATGATCCACCCGCAGTTTTTTGAGATCGTCGCTGCGGCGCGGGCGAGGGGGCTCTCGGTGAACGTGACGACGAACGGCACGTTGGTTGAGCGAAACTGGGCGCGGATCCTGGAGTCTCGGCTGGACAGTCTGTCGATGAGCATTGACGGGCTTCCGGAGACGCACGATCGGCTCCGCGGGCGCACGGGATCGTTCGCCCGCACGTGGAAAGCGCTGGAGCGTGTGGTGGCGCACGGGCTTGACGCGTGCGTGTACTTCACCGTCACGCGCGAGAACGTCGGCGAGCTTGTGGAGGTCTGGCGCCGGGTAATGAGGCTCGGCGCCCGCTTTGACTTCTGGCCCGTGAACGACGCCCCGGACCTCTACCTGCGCGCCGAGGACGAGCCTGTCTGGCGCGCCGCCGTCGAGACCATCGCGGCCACGGACCCTGCTGTGGCTGGTCGAGCGCACTACTACGCGCAGGCGCTCGGCTACCACCGCGGTGAAACCGGGCCCGTCCGCTGCCTCGGCTTCATCGATCAGTACGGCGTGCGCTACGACGGCGCGTTCCTGCCGTGCTGCGTGTGGGGCGGCGAGGGGCTGGCGGCCGGAAACGTATGGGAAACGCCGCTTTCCACGCTTTGGCGCTCTCCGGAGGTTCAGGCGAGGCGCGAGCGGCTCTACGCGGCCGGCTGCACGGTCGGCTGCTACAACCACAGCTTGTACGAATTCGGTGTTTCGACCGGGCTTTCACACCGGTTGCCCTGAGAGCCTCCAGCCTGAACCCCCCAGCCTTGATAGCTGCGCCCGCAAGTGAGGATGCGACGATGCCGTGGGTGTCTGTACAGTTCAAGGGCAAGGAGGTCTGGGCCGAGTGCGACGCTGCAGGGGCGCCGGTGGTGACAGGTGCGCTGCGACGCGTGCGCTACTCCCCGGCTGCGGGTGCCAAGCTCTACACGGCAAACGCTGGAAACATCCAGGCGACGGGCGCCCGGCCGGTGGACCTGCCGGAGGGGACCGCGCAGGAGCCAGCCGCGACGGGCAGCGCGCCGGGGTCGGTCGGTCGGACGGGTAGCGGTTTCGGGAAGGCGGGGACGAGGACAGCCGCGCAGGCGACGGCCGCGAAGGTGGACGCAAAAGCCCGGTTGGATGCGCTTGGTCCCGAGGTCATCCGGGCGTTCACCGATGGCGCGTGCTCGGGAAATCCCGGGCCGGCGGGGGCGGGCTGCGTGGTCAAGCTGCCGGACGGGCGGGTCATCGAGCGCCACAAGGGGCTCGGCGAGGGGACGAACAACATCGCGGAGCTCGTCGCCATCGGCATGGCGCTGGAGGTGCTGCGCGAGCTTGGGGTCGACAAGCAGAGCCCCGTCGCGATCTTCTCGGACTCGGCCTACGCGCAGGGGGTGTTGACGAAAGGCTGGAAGGCGAAGGCAAATGTCGTGCTCATCCGCAAGATCCGCGAGGCGATGGCGGAGTGGCCGAAGGTGGAGTTGAACTGGGTCGCCGGGCACGTCGGCATCGCGGAGAACGAGCGGGCGGACGCGCTGGCGAACAAGGGCGTGTACGAGAGCCGGTAAGCGTCAGGCGTCGCGGCGGAACATCACGTCGGTGCGCAGGACGGTCTTTCGGCCGGCCGTGACCAACGCGCCCTCGTGCAGGATGCGGTGCTGAAAGAGGAGGGCCATGCCGCGTTTTGGCACGACCGCGGTTCGGCCATCGAGGAACCGGGTGGCGCCGCCCTCGCAGCCCTCGTCGAGGTAGAACATCAGCGTGAGCTGGGATTCCTCGACGTTGGACCGACGAAAGGAGCCGTCGATGTGCGGCGCGAAGACCTGACCGGGCCCGTAGCGGTACACGCGCAGGCGCTCGTTCAGGCCGATCGGCCGCCAGGCGTCGTACATCACCATGGGGATCGTGTGGGCAACGCGATCGTAGAGCATCGCCGCGAGGCCCGGGTGGTCGACCATCGCCCGATCGTTGTTGCGGATGTCCGGACGCATGACCGGACCGATCGCTGTCGTGATTGGCGCGATCGAGAGGTCGAGCGTGTCGACCCATTCCAGCAGCTCGTCGCATTCGGTGGCGGTCAGCGCCTCGTCTACGCACCACACGAGCGCGCAGGAAGGGTCCACGACGAACCCCTGAAACCTGCCAGGAAAACCCGGCAGGACCACGCGCGCAGGCAAGCGCGGGGCGACGTCCTCAGTTGTCCTGCGCCCCGTCATCGATCCAGCTCTCCAGCTCGGCGAGGTGCGTTGCGTCCAGGCCACCGCTACCCGACGGCATCGCGATGCCGGTGATCCCCGACTGGTTTGCGCACTTCTGCCAGAGAAAGCTGTTGGCGTGGTCGCCGGGCTCGACGAGGTTGATCGAAGGATCCAGCGAGGACGGCACGCCGACGGTCGCCGCGTAGGAGTTGCCATCGGTGAGCGAGAGGCCCTGGGCGCCGCCGCCGCTGCCGTGGCAGGTCGAGAACGCGCAGGACTTTGTGTAGATGTCGGCCTGGACGTCGGTGAGCGTGGATGGGGCCGGGGCACCGGTGCAGCCGGTCAGCAAGAAAACGAGGAGCAACATGGATCTTCAGTCCGAGCAGATGTCAGCGGTGAGGGCGGGGTAGACCATCGAGACGGCCGCGCACATCTCGCCGGGGAACGTGAGGTCGTTGTCCGTGTCGTTGTACCATTCGCAGGTTGTACGCCAGACGCTGCCCGCTTCGGCGACGAAGGGGCTGGCGGTGTGGTCCTCGATCGGGGGCGTGTCCCGATAGGCCGGGTCCCATTGCTCCTCGTAGAAGGTGGTGGAGGTGCCGTCGGGATCGATCTTCTCGAGCTTGAAGTGCGTGCCCCACTCGTGCATGTGCCCGATGAAGTACAGCATGTTGTAGGGCGTCGCGAAGGTGCAGTCGAACGTGTCGGTCTGCGCGGAGTGGGCGGGGATGCTGAACTTGTCCTCGTTGGTGGTCCAAGGCGCTGCCCAGTCGGTGACCTGGTCGTCCGGAATCGTGTTGGAGATGCCGATGGCGTTGACCAGCAGCGTGTTTCCGGACGTGTTCACGTTGTGGACCTGCAGGATCGTCCGCTGCCCGCTGCGGAGCTTCGTCGCGATGCCGGTCGGGAGTGCCATGCCGAACGCCTCGCCATTGCCGCCGGTCGGCAGGATGATGGGCTGCAGGTCGCTCATCGGCAGATCGGCGGTCTGCGTGCAGTCGAAGAACTCGCCGTCCGGCATGTCGATCGCGTTGGTGCTCGTACCGAGCAGGAGTACGTGGTGGCCGTACTCCGCCTGCTGGTAGCCGCCGAACGTGGTGAGCGCGACGTCGGGACCGGTGTACGTGCCGGCGAGGCACATCTGGGTGTCGGTGTAGGGAGGCACTTCGAACGCCGGCATCTCCCACGAGATGTCGGTCGGGCCGACGGCCGGGTAGTCGACGCCAGCGGTCATCGTGAGGTCGACGACGGCGCTGCCGGAGCCCGTGTCGGCGGGTTGGGTGCAGGCGCCGAGCGCGGGGAGGATCAGGAGGAGGAGAGGGGAACGCATCAGGGTGTCCGGGCTCGGGTCAAGAGGAGGGGTCGAGCATGTTCATGACGACGGTGAAGGGGGTCTCGGCGCCTGCGACGACGATGACCTTGTCCTCGTTCGGGATGGTGATCGGCTCGCCGGGGTTGGCGCAGCCGTCGCCGTTCAAATCCAGGCAGCCGAGGATCCAGACAACGCCGCCAGCGAGGGGTTGCGTGGTGTAGACGACCCCGGTGGGGCCGCCGTTGTTGGTCAGATCGAGCGCGACGGAGATGTCTTCGAGCGAGACGGCGCCGTCGTTCGGGCCGAGCGCGGTTGCATCCGCCTCGGCGTAGATCGAACCACCAAACGTACCGACGGGCGGCGCGGTCATCGACGGGATGAGGTCGGCCTCCATCTGGAAAGCCAGGGCGAGGGTCCCGGGGCCATGGGCGGTGTCGTGCGCACTCGAAGAGTCGCTGGAGGTGGCGCTGTCGCTCGCGGTCTTGCCGGCCGAGCAGGCCGCGCTGAGGACCGGCAAGAGACAGGTCGCGAGCAGGAGGTTCAAGCGCATGAGTCGCGGTAGCATACCCCCGGGGCGTCCGCGCGGGATGCCTTGTCAAGGAGGTGTCAAGGCATGGCAGATCCCCCTGGATCAGGGGAAGAGCGAGCCCTGCCGCAGCACGTCGAGCGTGCCCCATCGCGTGCGGACGCAGGTGGGGAGGGGCTCACTGCGGTTGATGAAGCCGAGCAGCCAGGCGCGGGTGACCGGGTCGGAGGGATACCCGCTGCCGACGCCTCCGACGCCCGCATATTCGGCGTTGAGCGCCTCGATCGCCTCATCCCGCAGGACCTTCGCAAAGATGCTCGCTGCGCCTACGACCGGCCAGGTCGCGTCCGCCTTTGGCTCGATCGTCCAGCCCCGAACACCGCTGCGTCGGACGAGATCGGCCTGCAACTTCGGGATTCCGCGAGGATTCACGGGCGCGTCGAGGAACACGTGGTCGGGGTTGGTCTGGCGGACGATGTCGAGGAAGGCGTCGACCTCAAGGGCGTTGAGGTTGCCTTCGTCGATGCGGGCTGGCGGGATGGAGCGTGTGTGCGCTGAGCCCAGCTGTGCCAGGCCCGCTCGCACGCTTGTCCGTCGGCGAGCGGAGAGCGCTTTGGAGTCGTCCGCCCCCGCGGCCCGAAGCGGGAGCTGGCACGCCAGAAGTGGCTCGGCGCCCTCGTGTTCATAGAGGAAACCGCCCACGACGAGCGGCCCGAGGACGCAGCCGCGGCCGGCTTCGTCGAGGCCAAGGATGCGTAGCTTCATCCGAACCGGTAACCAGCCATCCGGTCCGTTGCCCACGCCCTCCTCCCGCGTTACTCGCGCGCCCTTGCCCCCCGCTTCGCCGCCCCGCGCCTGCTCCTGTCGAGGTGTCCCGTGATCAGCCCCTACGTCCCGCTGATGATGTCGCTGGTCATCGCCGTCGGGTTCAGTCTGGTCTTTGTGGGATTGAGCAAGTTCTTCGGGCCGCAACGCCCGAACGCAACCAAAGAGTCGCTGTACGAGTGCGGCATGCCCTCCGTCGCGCAGGCGCATCAGCGGTTCTCGGTCAAGTTCTACCTTGTCGCGGTGCTTTTCATCCTGTTTGACCTGGAAGCGGTGTTCCTCTTTCCCTGGGCCGTCGTGTACAAGCAGTTCGTGCTTGACGGTCACGCCGCATTCCTGCTGTCCGAGATGTTCTTCTTCCTCGGCGTGCTTTTTGCCGGGTGGGTCTACTGCTGGAAGCGGGGAGCGCTGCAATGGGACTAGAAACACAGGTCACGTCGCCCTTCCTCGCCACGCGCATGGACGAGGTGATCAACTGGGGCCGCAAGTACTCGATGTGGCCGATGCCCTTCGGCACGGCATGCTGCGCGATCGAGTTCATGGGCGTCGTCAGCTCGCGCTTCGACATCAGCCGGTTCGGAGCGGAGCTCGTACGCTTCTCGCCGCGACAGGCGGATCTGCTGCTCGTCATGGGCACGATCACGCAGAAGCAGGCGCCGGTGCTCAAGCAGATCTACGACCAGATGCCGAACCCGAAGTGGGTGCTCTCGATGGGCGCTTGTGCGAGCACGGGCGGCTTCTACGACAACTACACGACCGTGCAGGGGATCGACGAGATCATCCCGGTCGACGTGTACGTCGCGGGCTGCCCGCCGCGGCCGGAGAACGTGATCGGCGCCGTGGTGAAGATCATGGAGAAGATCGATCGGGAGAAGGCGGCAGACTGGCGGTAGTGGAGCTGGATTGCGACGGCGACAGCGCCGAGAGGAGCAGAACGATGATGACGGAAGCCGACGTAGCCGCCAAGGTGCAAGAGCGCTTCGGCGGTCGTATTCTCGCTGCCAATGCCTTTCGGGGGCAGTCGGTCGTGACCATCGCGCCAAAGGACCTGCGCGAGGTGCTGCTTTTCCTGCGTGACACGCTCGCCTTTGAGTGGCTGATCGACGTCGGGGGGGTGGACTACCTCGGGTACGACGACGGGCCCGGGAAGGACGAGCGTGAGTGGCGGTTCGAGGTCGTCTACGCGATGCTCTCGATGGCGAACAACGTGCGCTTTCGCGTGAAGGTCGCGGTGGCCGATGAGTCCGTGACGGTCCCGAGCGTCTGGGACCTCTGGGCCATCGCAAACTGGGAAGAGCGCGAGGTCTGGGACATGTACGGCATCGTGTTCGAGCACCATCCCAACCTTCGGCGCATCCTCTGCCACGACGAGTTCGTCGGCCACGCCCTCCGCAAGGACTACCCGATCACCCGTCGCCAGAAGCTCTCCGCGCCCAGCGAGAACATCCTCTGCGACCGCTCGGAGATCGCATGACCAGCGCTCCTGGTTCGACCCCCGGGCGCTCGACGACGGAGGTCCAGCCGCTTCCCAGCGACCTGCTGACCATCAACATGGGCCCAGCCCATCCCGCCACGCACGGCACGCTGCGTCTGCAGCTCCAGCTCGACGGCGAGACCATCGTCAACTGCGGGGCTGAGATCGGCTACTTGCACCGCGGCTTTGAGAAGCAGGCCGAGAACTGCCAGTATCAGCTCGTCATCCCCTACGCCGAGCGCCTCAACTACATGGGCCCGGTGCACAACTCCAACGCGTGGTGCCACGCGTGCGAGGGCCTGCTCGGCATCGAGGCGCCACCGCGCGCACAGGCCCTTCGGGTGATCACCTCCGAGCTGGCGCGCATCATCGATCACGCCGTCTGCATCGGCACGAACCTCGTGGACATGGGAGCGCTGACGAACTTCTGGTACATGTACAACTACCGGGAGAAGATCTACGACCTGATGGAGGAGCTCACCGGCGCGCGGATGATGGTCAACTACCCGCGTATCGGCGGGGTTTGCCTCGACGCGCCGGACGGCTGGCTGGAGAGCGTGGTCCGGGTGATGGCGGACATGCAGGAGGTCGTGGCCGAGGTGTCCGGGCTCGTCTCCCGCAACCGCATCTTCATGGACCGGACGCAGGGTGTAGGCGTGATCTCCAAGGAGATGGCGATCTCGCACTCGGTCACGGGCCCCTGCGCGCGGGCCGCGGGGATCAACTGGGACCTACGCAAGTCGCAGCCCTATTGGGGTTACGACAAGCTGAATTTCGAGGTGCCCGTCGAGACCGCGGGCGACACCTACGCGCGCACCATGGTGCGGTTCCGTGAGATGGAAGAGAGCCGCAAGCTCGTCCTTCAGGCGATCACGAGCATCCCCGGCGGCGCCGTCATGGTGACCGACCACCTCGTCGCGCTACCGCCGAAAGACAAGGTCTACAACACGATGGAAGGCTTGATCAACCACTTCAAGCTGATCATGCACGGCATCCGCCCGCCGCGCGGGGAGTTCTATTCGGCCACTGAAGGCGGGAACGGCGAGCTCGGGTACTACATCGTCTCGGACGGCGGCCCGAACGCCTGGCGGCTGCGCATCCGGCCTCCGTGCTTCGCCAACTACTCCGTGTTCCCCAAGATCATCACCGGGCAGCTCGTCGCAGACGCCGTCGCAGCGCTCGGATCCATCAACATCATCGCCGGAGAGCTCGACCGATGAGCTCGCATTCCACGCCGATTCCGCCGTCGCGCGGGCCTGTCGAATGGTCCGCTTCGGACGCCGTGAAGGTCGCGGACATCATGTCTCGCTACCCGACGAAGCAGGCCGCGGTCATGCCGTTGCTGTGGCTCGCGCAGGACCAGTGGGAGTGGATTGACCTCGACGTCATGCGGCTCGTCGCGCGCACGATCGACTGCCCGCCGAGCCAGGTGCACGCCGTCGCCAGCTTCTACACGATGTTCAAGAAGGCGCCGACCGGCAAGTACCTGATCCAGGTCTGCCAGACGCTCTCCTGCGCGCTCGTCGGGGCGGAGAAGATCATGGCGCACCTCGAAAAGCGGCTGGAGATCGACGACCACGGCAACTCCAGGGACGGCCTCTTCACCCTCCTCCGGGTCGAGTGCCTCGCATCGTGCGGCTCTGCGCCGATGATGCAGGTGAACGATCACTTTTACGAACGCCTCACGACCGAGACGTGCGACCAGATCATCGCGGGATTGCGGAGCGGCAAGCCGCTCGCGCTGCCTCGCCCAGAGGTGGACGAATGGACTTTCCGCGTATCCTGAGCGGGAATTGGGACAAACCCAACTCCCATACGCTCGCCGTCGCCCGCTCGTGCGGGACCTATTCGCGCGTGGAGATGGCGCTCAAGAAGGCGCCGTCCGAGCTCATCCAGATCGTGAAGGACTCGGGCCTGCGCGGTCGCGGGGGCGCGGGCTTTCCGACCGGCATGAAGTGGAGCTTCGTCCCCGGGCCGGAAAAGCGCGGGAACAAGCCGGTCTACCTGCTGTGCAACGCGGACGAGTCCGAGCCGGGCACGTTCAAGGACCGCTACTGCATGTGGAAGGACCCCCACCTGATGATCGAGGGCATGATCATCGCGGCGCATGCGATCGGCTGCAAGGTCGGGTACGTCTACATCCGTGGCGAATTCCGGTACATCTACGACCGGTTGTGGGAGGCGGTGCATGAGGCCCGCGCGGCCGGGCTGCTCGGCGAGAACATCCTGGGGACGGGTGTGGACTTCCAGCTCCACATCCACCTCGGCGCCGGCGCCTACATCTGCGGCGAGGAGACGGCGCTGATCTCCAGCCTCGAAGGCGAGAAAGGCCAGCCCAAGCTCAAGCCGCCGTTCCCGGCCGTCGAAGGCGCGTGGCACTGTCCCACGATCGTCAACAACGTCGAGACACTCGCGGCCGTCCCGTGGATCATCCAGAACGGCGCGGCTGCCTACAAGGCGCTCGGCACCGAGAAGAGCCCGGGCACCAAGCTCTTTTCCTGCTCCGGCCACATCCGCAAGCCGGGCGTCTACGAGATCCCGCTCGGCTACCCGATGAAGGACCTGCTGGAGATCGAGTGCGGCGGTCTGCTGCCTGGCCGCAAGCTCAAGGCCGTGATTCCCGGCGGATCGTCCGTGCCGGTGATGACGCCTGAGGAGGTGTACAAGTGCACCATGGACTACGAGTCCATCAGCACCGTCGCCGGTAGTTACCTCGGCTCGGGCGGGTTCATCGTGATGGACGACACGACGGACCTCGTCGACGCGCTGACCAACCTGCTTCGGTTCTACGCACACGAGAGCTGCGGCCAATGCACGCCCTGCAGAGAGGGCTGCGGCTGGATGTACCACATCCTTTGCCGCGTCCGGGACAATTGCGCGACCGCGGAGGATCTTGTGACGCTCAAGGACCTCGCCGACAACATCCATTCCAAGACGATCTGCTTCTTTGGCGCCTCGGCGGCGATGCCGGTGCAGAGCTTCCTGCTGAAGTTCAAGGGCGAGTTCCTGGCGCGGATCGAGGCGGCCTCGAAGGGCATTCCAGCGGGCTCCTCGGTCACGAGTCCCGAGCAACGGGTGGGAGCGTAGATGCCAAAGGTCAAGATCAACGACGTGGAAGTCGACGTCCCCGCCGGGACGAACATGATCGAGGCGGCCGCGCTCGCGGGCGTGGAGATCCCGCACTACTGCTACCACCCGAACCTGTCGATCGCGGGAAACTGCCGGATGTGCCTCGTGGACATCGTCGGCGGCCGTGCGCCCGAGATCGCGTGCAACATGGTTGCGCGCGAGGGTCTGGCCATCCGGACGGACACGCCGAACGTCAAGAAGATGCGCCAGTCGGTGATGGAGTTCCTCCTTGTCAACCACCCGCTTGACTGTCCGATCTGCGACCAGTCCGGTGAGTGTCGGCTCCAGGACTACTACATGGAGCACGGGAACTACGATTCCCGCGGCATCGAAGAGAAGGTCTCCAAGCACAAGCGGCAGGACATCGGCGACAAGATTGTGTTGGACGCCGAGCGCTGCGTCCAATGCTCGCGGTGTGTGCGGTTTGGCGACGAGGTGACGGAGACCGGGGACCTGCGGCTGATGAACCGCGGCGACCACACCGAGATCGGGATGTTCCCGGGGGAACGCCTCGAACATCACTACCAGGGCAACCTCGCGGACATCTGCCCGGTCGGCGCGCTGACGAACAAGGATTTTCGCTTCCAACGCCGCGTCTGGTATCTGCGCGAGACGGCGAGCGTGTGCAACGGCTGCGCGACCGGCTGCAACATCCAGGTGTGTCACCAGGAGGGCGAGGTCTTCCGATACCTCCCCCGTCGCAACGACGCCGTGAACAAGTCCTGGATGTGCGACCACGGGCGCGACCTCGTCCCCGGGATCGCGGGGTTGAACCGGATCCTTCGCTCGAAGGTGGACGGTCAGGCCGTCGACGTCGAGGCGGCGTTGAGCAGCCTCGCCGCGCGCCTGAAGGCGGCGAAGACTGTGGGTGTCGTTCTCGGAAACCGGGCGACGAACGAGGGAAACTGGGCGCTGCTGCAAGCGGTGCGCAAGAACCTCCCGAACGCGAAGGTCTACGCGGTCGCGGGCAACGACCCGGGCAGCGTTGAGTTCGCGGACAAGCTGCTCATCGACGCCGACAAGAACCCCAACAGCGCCGGCGTGAGGCTCCTCGCCGGGGTCGACGGGCGGGTTGGCGACGCCGCCGATCTCGGGTCGGCGCTCGGCAGCATCGACCTCCTGCTCGTGCTTCAGGACGACGTCCTCGGCAGGCTCGCCGGGCATGGCAAACCAGCGGCCGTCGCGTTCCTCGGGGTGTCGAAGAACGCGACCTCGGAGGCGGCGAACATCCTCATCCCCGTGTGTCACACTGTGGAGATGGACGGGTCGTATGTCAACCGCACGGGGCGCGTGCAACGGCTTCGTCGGGCGGTGACCGCCGCCGGAGACGCGCTTCCGGCGTGGCTTGTGTTGGAGCGGCTTGGGGCCAAGCTCGGTGCCGCGCCCGGAACGGGCATGGTCGCCACCGCCTTCAACGCGATGGCGAAGGTAGTTCCCGCGATGAAAGGCATGGAATTCAAGGCCCTCGGTGACGCCGGCCTCCCGCTCGCCGTCGAGCCGGCCGCTGTCGCAGCGACGGAGGCACTCGCATGACCTTCGACGACGTGCTCCCCTACCTCGTCGCGCTCGGCCGCTGTGTGTTCGCGGTCGTGTTCGTGATGCAGATCCTCCCGTTGCTGATCTGGGCCGAGCGCAAGGGCGCGGCGTACATCCAGGATCGTCCGGGCCCCAACCGCGCGCACGTGATGGGCATTCGCGCCGCTGGCCTGGTCCACACGCTGAACGACGTCGTGAAGCTGATCATGAAGGAGGACATCGTCCCCGGTCACGTCGAGAAGCGGTACTGGGCCGCTGCGCCCGTAATCGCGATGTCGGTCGCACTGTGCACGTTCATCGTCGTGCCCTTCGGCGACAACTTCATGGGCTACCAGCTCAAGGTCTCGGACATCGATGGCGGCTTGCTCTTCGTGCTCGCGGCCACGGGGATGGGCGTGTACGGCGTCATGCTGGCCGGTTGGGCGTCCAACAACAAGTTCAGCCTCCTCGGCGGCCTTCGCGCGAGCGCGCAGATGGTCAGCTACGAGCTTTCGATGGGGCTTTCGGCGGTGGTGGTGTTCCTGATCGCCGGCTCCGTGTCCTTGTCGGCCATCGCCGAGATGCAGGCGGGCGCGATCTGGAACTGGACGGTGTTCACCCCGATGGGGTTCATCGCGTTCGTGCTCTTCTGGACGGCTGCCTTCGCCGAGACCAACCGGACGCCCTTCGATCTTCCCGAGGGAGAAGCCGAGCTTGTTGGCGGTTACCATACCGAGTACAGCTCGCTGCGCTTCGCGCTGTTCTTCATGGCCGAGTACGCGAACATGATCGTCGCCAGCTCGGTGACGGCGACGCTGTTCTTCGGCGGCTACAACCTGCCGTTCGTGACGCCCGCGCAGCTCCGCGAGCACGCGGACTGGGTGTTGATGGCTGCGGCGCTGGCGGCACCCACCTTCGTCTACTTCGCGTACGAGGCCAACAAGCGCAAACAACGCCCGTTCTACCAGGCGTTGCCAGCGGGTGACGCGCGCCTGAAGGAGCCGATGGTGTTCGTCGGCCTGTGGCTCGGCGCGGCGGTCGCGCACGTCGGGATCGGGATCGCGGGCGCGCTCGGGCTGGCCAGCAAGCTCTCGCTGAACTTCATCAGCTTCGGGTACCTGGAGAGCACCGCGGTCTTCGGTCCGGACCTTGTCACCGCCATCGTCGGCATCACCGTGCTCGCGGCGAAGATCCTGTTCGGTTGCTGGTTCTTCATCTGGGTTCGGTGGACGGTCCCGCGCTTCCGGTACGACCAGCTCATGGACCTCGGGTGGAAGCGCATGCTCCCGCTCGCGCTCGGGAATGTCATGTTCGCGGCGATCTGGGTCGCGTTCTTTCCGACCGGCCTGATCTCCACCCTCTTCGGCAGCAAGTAGGATCCCGCGATGGCACTCCCCGCCGCCCGAAAAATGTCCAGCGGAATGTCCGCGGGCGAATCCATCTATCTCGTCGAGATGCTGAAGGGCCTCGCCCTGACGATGACCCATATCATCAAGAACATCTTCGATCAGGACCGCTTCCGGACCGTCGAGTACCCGGACGTGCGTAAGAGCATGACCGAGCGCTACCGGGGCGCCCACCGTCTGCTCCTGCGTCCGGACGGCAAGGTCAAGTGTGTCGCGTGCATGTGTTGTCCGACAATCTGCCCGGCCAAGTGCATCACCATCATCGCCGGCGAAGATCCGAACGACGCGGCCGAGAAGTTCCCGGTCGAGTTCGACATCGACATGCTCCGGTGCATCTTCTGCGGGTTCTGCGTCGAGGCCTGCCCCAAGGACGCGATCCGCATGGATACGCGCATCTACGAGATCAACGCCTACACGCGCCAGGCCATGGTCCACAACAAGACGTACATGGTGAACCTGATGGACGGGCTCAAGCCTCCCGCGGAGGAGTTCTACCGGGCTAACCCGGACAATGCGCCGGCGGGATTCGCGGGGGACGAGCCGGCAGTTCCGGTCGGGCAGCCGTTCGTGAACCTCGCGGCCGGCGCCGAGGCCTCGGGCGCCGGGAGGGCGCGCTGATGTTCGAAGCGGTGCTCTTCTATGTGTTCTCCCTCGTCGCCATGATGTCGGGCGTCGGCGTGGTGACGATGCGGAACCCCATCGCCAGCGCGCTCTCGTTGGTCGTCTGCTTCTTCTTCCTCGCCGCCGACTACGTCTTGTTGGACGCCCACTTTGTCGCCGTCATCCAGATCCTCGTGTACGCCGGCGCCATCATGGTGCTGTTCATCTTCGTCATCATGTTGCTGAACCTGCGCCACGGCGACCAGCTCACGTTCGAGGACATCGGTCGGCGCAGCATCGTTGGCATGGGGACGGCCGGATTGCTCGCGGTTGGGCTGTTCACCGCGCTCGGTCAGCTTCCGGTGGTGCTGCCAGCGCAGATCCCGGCGGACTACGGCACGATCGCGTACATCGGGAAGGCCTTGTTCGAGGGGCCCTACCTGCTCCCGTTTGAGACGGTGTCGGCGTTGTTGACGGTCGCTGTCGTGGGCGCGGTCGTGCTCGCCAAGAAGGAGATCTGATGGAGTCGGTCGGGCTCGTGCCGGTGCTCGTGGTGAGCGTGTTCTTGTTTGTGACGGGCGTTGCGGGCGTGTTGACGCGCAAGAACGCGCTGATCGTGTTCATGAGTGTCGAGCTGATGCTCAACGCCGTGAACCTCTCTTTTGTGGCCTTCGCGCGGCAGTCTGGCCACGCCGACGGCATGATCTACGCGGTCTTCGTGATGGCTGTCGCCGCCGCAGAAGCCGCCGTCGGCCTGGCGCTCGTCATCCTGTTGTTCCGCAACCGGGTGACCGTCAAGCTCGATGACCTCGACACGATGAAGGGCTGAACATGCTGGCGCTCATCCCTGCTCTTCCGCTGCTCGGCGCGATCGTCAACGGTTCGCTGCGGGGTTCCCGCATGGTCGCTGGCGGCATCGCCACAGCGGTCGTCGGCCTCTCGGCGGTCCTGTCGTTCCTGACACTCTTCACCGTCATGGGCGTCGCCCCGGGCGGCGACTATCCAAGCCAGACACTCTGGACCTGGATGCACACCGGAGCGCTCACGGTGGACATCGGGTTCCGCGCGGATCCGCTCACCGCCGTGATGATGTGCGTCATCACGGGTATCGGCTCGCTCATCCACCTGTACTCGGTCGGGTACATGGACGACGACGGCGACAAGGCCAGCGTCTGGCGGTTCTTCACCTACTTGAACCTGTTCATCTTCGCGATGCTGCTGCTCGTGATGGGCGACAGCTTCCCGCTCATGTTTGTGGGTTGGGAAGGCGTCGGGCTGTGCTCCTACCTGCTCATCGGGTTCTGGTACACGAATTCCGACTACGCGAGCGCTGGCAAGAAGGCGTTCATCACCAACCGCGTCGGCGACTTCTCCTTTCTCATCGGGCTCTTCTGGCTGTACTGGAGCCTCGGCGACAAGGCGACGTTCAACTTCGTCCAGCTCGCGGACGTCATCGAAAAGCACCCCGACCTCGTCGGCGGGATGGGCGGCTGCGCCGTCACGAGCATCTGCCTGCTGTTCTTTGGTGGGGCGACGGGAAAGAGCGCCCAGATCCCGCTTTTTGTCTGGCTGCCAGACGCGATGGCCGGCCCCACGCCCGTCTCCGCGCTCATCCACGCGGCGACGATGGTGACCTCCGGCATCTACATGATCTGCCGGTTGAACTTCCTCTATGTGCTGGCGCCGGCGGCGATGGCGACAGTCGCGACGATCGGCGCGCTGACTGCGCTCTTCGCGGCAACGATCGCCATCACCCAGAACGACATCAAGAAGGTGCTGGCGTACTCGACCGTCTCGCAGCTCGGGTTCATGTTCCTCGGCGTTGGCGTTGGCGGATTCACAGCGGGCTTCTTCCACGTCCTGACGCACGCGTTCTTCAAGGCGCTGATGTTCCTCGGGTCGGGCTCGATCATCCACGCGCTGCACCACGAGCAGGACATGCGGAAGATGGGTGGCCTGCGCAAGTACATGCCGATCACCTTCGCGACGTTCTTCATGGGGTACCTGGCGATCATCGGCTTCCCTGGCTTCTCCGGGTTCATCTCGAAGGACGAGATCCTCTGGCTGACGTTCTCGACGAACGTTTTTCAGGACTTGCCGTTCGGCGACGTGATGCCGAAGGTGCTGTGGTTCATTGCCTTCAGCACTGCGCTGATGACGGCGTTCTACATGTCACGGCTGATGTTCATGACGTTCTTCGGTGAGTATCGCGGTGGTGCACACGACGCGCACGACGCCCACGGAGCCCACGACGCCCACGGGGATGCGCACGGCCACGCGCACACGCCGCACGAGTCGCCGCTGGTCATCACGTTGCCGCTCATGGTCCTGGCGGTGCTCTCGGTGTTCGGCGGGGCGCTCAACCTGCCCCACTGGCTGCCGATGAGCGGCGGGATGGAGACCTTCCTGGCGCCGGTGTTCGAGCCCGCCGAGAAGGTCGTGACGTTCAGCGAGGGCGGGAGCCTGGAGTTCGTGCTGATGGGCGTCACCACCCTCGGCGTGTTCGCGTCTGTATTCGCCGCGTGGACGATGTACGTGACGAAGCCGGAGATGCCGGCGGAGATCGCGAAGAAGATCCCGAAGCTCTACACGGGCTCGCTCAACAAGTGGTTTGTGGATGAGATCTACGAGGCCGCGCTCCTGACGCCCATCGTCACGGCATCGCGTCAGGTGCTCTGGGCAGTCGTCGACGCCCAGATCATCGACGGTGCCGTGAACGGCGCTGGCAAGGCGGCCTCGCTCGTCGGTGAGCTGCACGGGAAGATCGGCCACGGAAAGGTGCAGGTCTACGCGATCTCGATCGCGCTTGGCACCGCCTTCATTGTCTGCGCCTACGCGCTCGGGGGAGTGTGATGCTCTCGCTCGTCACCTTCCTTCCGTTCGTCGGCGCGCTGCTCGTCGCCATTCTGCCGCAGGGCGTCGCCAAAATGGCGTCGCTTGGGGTGTCGCTGCTTGTGTTGGCCGTCTCCCTGCCGCTTTGGTTCGGCTACGACCCGGCCGGCGCGAACTTCCAGTTCGTCGAAAACATGCCCTGGATCGATGCCTTCGGCGTGTCGTACCACATGGGCATCGACGGCGTCAGCCTCCTGCTCATCCTGTTGACGACCGTATTGACGCCCATCATCGTGCTCGCCGGGTTCTCCGGCGTCGAGCACGGTCATCGCGGCTACTTCGCGCTTATGCTCGCGCTCGAAGGCGCGATGATCGGCACGTTCTGCGCGCTCGACACCTTCGTGTTCTACGTGTTCTGGGAGCTCGTCCTCATCCCGATGTACTTCCTCATCGGCATCTGGGGCGGCCAACGCCGTATCTACGCGACGGTCAAGTTCTTCATCTACACCGTTGTCGGCTCGCTCTTGATGCTTGTCGCATTCATCGCGCTCTACCATTGGCAATACACGCAGACGGGTGTCTGGTCGACCGATCTGGAGACGCTGCTCAAGCTGCACATCCCGTATTCGGCGCAGCTTTGGATGTTCCTGTGTTTTGCCCTGGCGTTCGCGATCAAGGTGCCGATGTTTCCGTTCCACACGTGGCTGCCGGACGCGCACGTGGAGGCGCCCACGGGCGGCTCAGTGGTGCTGGCTGGCGTGATGCTGAAGATGGGGACGTACGGGTTCTACCGCTTTGCGATGCCACTTTTCCCGGACGCCGTGGTCACATTCGGGCCGGCGATGATCGGGCTCGCGGTCATCGGCATCGTCTACGGCGCGCTCGTGGCGATGGTGCAGGACGACGTCAAGAAGCTCGTCGCGTACAGCTCCGTCAGCCACCTCGGCTACTGCATGCTCGGCCTGTTCGCGCTGAACGCGCAGGGCGTGAGCGGGTCCGTCTTCCAGATGATCAACCATGGCATCTCCACCGGCGCGCTGTTCCTGCTCGTCGGCGTCCTCTACGAGCGGCGCCACACGCGCATGATCGCGGAGTACGGTGGGCTGGCCAAGGTCGTACCGAAGTTCGCCTTCGTGTTTATGGTCGTCACGTTCAGCTCCATCGGCCTGCCCGGCTTGAACGGGTTCGTCGGCGAATTCCTCGTCCTACTCGGCGCGTTCCAGTTCGCGCCGGTTCCGACCGCGATCGCCGTCAGCGGCGTCATCTTCGGCGCCACGTACATGCTCTGGTGCTTCCAGCGCATGGTGTTCGGGCCGCTGCAGAACGCCGCGAACGCCGAGCTCAAGGACCTCGTCCCCCGCGAGATGGCGTACCTCGCGCCGTTGCTCGTCGCGATCGTGCTCCTCGGCGTGTACCCGCAGCCGTTCCTCGACCGCATCAACCCCTCCGTCAACCGCTTCGTCGCTCGCTTCGCCGAGCATTACGACGGCACGCCCTACAAGCACGCCGGGCCGGTCCCAGGCTGGATCGCGGGGAACCACTAAATGCCAACCTTCAACGACCTCTGGCTCGTCTCGCCCTCGCTGCTCTTGTTCTTCGGCGCGCTCGTCATCATGCTGGCGGAGGCCATCGTCCGACCGGCGTCCAAGTCGGGCTTTTCGGCCATCGCGATGGTCGTTCTCTTCGCGTCGGCGGGCCTCACCGCCAGCCTCTACGGCAGCGACCCCGCGAGTGCCTTTGGCGGCATGCTGCGCGTCGACAAGTTCGGCCTGTTCTCCCAGCTCATCTGCCTCATCGCAGGGATGCTCGCCGTCAGCTTCAGCAACGACTACCTCGAGCGCCTCGGCCTGCGGGTGGGCGAGTACTACGCGCTGGTCCTGTTCGGCGTGATGGGGATGGGGCTGATGGCCCAGGCGAACGACCTGATCATGGTGTTCGTCTCGCTGGAGGTGATGAGCATCTCGATGTACATCCTGTGCGCGCTCAAGCGGGCGGACCCGCGCAGCGTGGAGGCGGGATTCAAGTATTTCATCCTGGGTGCGTTCAGCTCGGGGCTGATGCTCTACGGCATCTCGTTCCTGTACGGGGGCGTTGGGACGACGTCGCTGCCGGGCATCTCGGCGTACTTCATGGGGCCGCACGCACCAGGACAGGAAGGCGTGCTGGTCGCGATCGGCGGGGCCCTGCTGATCACCGGGTTCGGCTTCAAGGTCGCGAGCGTGCCGTTCCACATGTGGGCGCCGGACGTCTACCAGGGCGCGCCGATCACGGTGACGTCGCTCATGGCCTCGGGCGTGAAGGCGGCGAGCTTCGCGGCGTTCGCCCGGTTCGTGTTCGGTGTCGTCGGGGCGCACGTCTCGGGGTTCACGGGCGTGCTCTGGTGGATGGCGGCGTTGACGATGGTGGTCGGCAATCTCGGTGCGCTGGCCCAGCGCGATCTGAAGCGGATGCTGGCCTACTCGTCGATCGCGCACGCCGGCTACCTGCTGATGGCGCTGAGCGCTGCGGCTGAGGGGTCAGCCCGCGCGAACCCGGCGCTGGCGTCGTTGCTCTACTACCTGCTCGCCTACACGTTCATGAACGCCGGCGCCTTCATTGTGCTCGCGGCGTTCACGCGCGACGGGGCGGACAACACCGACATCGACGCGCTCGCCGGCCTCGGCAAGCGAAAGCCCTGGCTGGCGGCCGGATTGTCCCTTTGCCTCCTGTCAATGGCGGGCATCCCGCCGACGATGGGCTTTGTCGGCAAGTTCTACCTCTTCTCAGCCGCGATCCAGTCCGGCAACGTCGGACTCGCGATCGTTGGTGCGCTGGCTGCGGCTTCCGGCGTCTACTACTACTTGCGGCCCATGGTCTACATGTACATGAAGGACGGGCACGCGGAGACGGAGTCGTCGCCCGCGGCGTACGCAGGATTGGCCGTGTCGGGATTTGCGCTGCTTGCGTTTGGGCTCATCCCCGGGCCGATGCTCGCGGTGGCACAGCAGTCGCTGCAGAGTCTGTTCGGGTAGCCCCGGGGCATTGGCCGGCGACCCTGCCGCCCCGAGAATCCCACAAGGACCACAGGATCCCCGTCCGTAGACGATCGTTTGCGCTACGATTGCGCTATACTGCGTCCGACCGGAGTATCCATGCCTACGCCTCGCCTGTTGACCTCGTCCCCCGTTGTCAGCGCCATGGTCCTGCTGGCCGTCTGCTCACTCCTGGCGCCCGGGTGCAACAAGGGCACGTCCAAGGACGGTTCGGCCTCCTCGATCCAGGAGACCGCCGGCCTCACGTTCACGCCGCCGCAGGCGGGTCGCGGCACGACGGTGGACGCGCGCATCACGTCCGGATCGTCCGTCTTCAGCTTCGACGGGACGGACACGCTCGATCTCGGCGCCGGCGTGACGGTAAACAGCTTCACCGTCCTCGACGGTTGGACGGCGAACGCGAACATCAGCATCGACCCGGCGGCTGACCTCGGCGCTCGGGACGCAACCCTTGGCACGTCAAAAGGGTCGCTGGTCATCGGCGGCGCGCTGACGATCACGGACGACTCGTTCACGCTCACCCCCGGCCGCGGACTCATCGGCGAGAGCCTCTCCGTCGAGATGTTCGGCACCAACACGAAGTGGACCGGCGGGTCGACGTGGGCCTGGTTCGGCGACGGCATCGAGGTCACCAACGTGACCGTCCTGTCGAAGACGGACGCGATCGCGGACATCACCATCGATCGCGACGCCGTCCCCGGCCTGCGGGACGTGTCGATGGACGCTGGGACGGCCGTCACCACGCTTTACAGCGGCTTCCAGGTCGACCGCGTCAGCGAGTCCGCCACGTTCGACCCGCCAGAGGCCTACCAGGGCGACAGCGTCGACTTCACGATCACGGGTGTCGGCACGCACTTCGACTCGACCAGCGCGCTTGAGTTCTGGAAGAACGGCGACCAGAAGGGCGACATCCTCATCGACACCATCACGGCGACGGACGCCGAGCACATGAGCGGCACGCTGACGGTGTCGAACGCGGCGGAGACGGGCCTCCGGGACGTCCACGCGAACACCAGCAGCGAGGGCGTCGTCATGCAGGACGCGCTGGACATCCTCGCCACGCCGCCCGATCTCTCGAACGTCGGCATCTCCCTGGCCTTCAACGTCGTCCGCGGCATCGACAACGCGACGGGCGCCATCTCCGAGCAGGTGACCGGCGAGGCGATCTTCTACATCCCGCTGAGCCCGCCCTGTGGTGCCTCCCCGCCGCCGTCCTCCGGGCCCATGCCGTACGACCAGAACGGCACGTTTGAGTTCCCCGATCCCGTCACCCAGCCCGATTGCCCGTCCAACCAGACCGTTGGCGCCGGCGAGCACGTGTGGTTCGAGAGCCCGTGCAACGTCGTGACGCTGGACCGGCAGGTCGACGCGTCGAGCGGCACGATCTACTACACCGCGGCCCTCACCATGGCCGACTACTGCCCCAACCAGAACTACGACCTCCACACGGAGGGCGAGGAAGGCGGGATCGGCGAGTACATCCTCCCGGGCGTTCAACCAACCGTTCCGGCCGACTACACGATGCTGACGCCCGCGCTGTGGGGCAACTACACCCAGAGCGAGGCCTCTGACTTCGAGTACACGTGGACGCCCGCGCAGACCTACCCGAACGCGATCTTCGCGACCGGCATCGTCGGCACGCTGGTCTCGGACGGCAAGAGCGGTCAGGTCGCGGCCCTGCCCTGGGACGACGGTGACCACACCTATCTGGCCTCGGAGCTCTCCACCCTGCAGCCCGGAAACGTGAGCTTCTACATGGAGAGCTACATCAAGGGCACGTACTTCGGGTTCCCGTTCTCCACCATCCAGACGAACATCTCCAACTCGTACATCTACCTCGGGGCCTCGATGGTGCTTCAGTGACTGATCCGGCCCGGTCCGCCCGTCGGATCCTCCCTGTGCTGCTCACGCTGTCGTTGGCCACCGGATGCATCGACAACGGCATCCACGGCGCGCGCAAGTCCGCCGTGGCAGTCGTGCTCGGCGATTTTGACGACCTGACGACCTCGCTGGTCGCGCTGGATGTCGCGAGTGAGCCCTGGGACGGCTTCATCGTGCAAGCCACGTATTCGCCGGCGGACAACCGATTGCAGCGGGGAGATCTGCAGAACCAGGCGGAGGAGATCCTCACCCAGAACGACAGCAACACGCTCGTCCTGAACGACTACGGCACCCTGTTTGTCGCCTCGGGAACCCGGGGCTTCGGCACTGTCCAGTACAACGACGCCACGCTCCCCGACAACGGGATGATCACCGACGCGGCGCTGTCCCACGTCTGTGACTTTGCAAACGAAGGCGGCCTGCTGGTTGTCACCGACTGGGCCTACGATCTCGTCGAGCACTGCTGGCCGGACAACATCGAGTTCGTCGGCGATGACACGGTCGTGGACGCCGCGCAAACCGGTATTCCGGGGAACGGGGTGCTCGCCACGGTGAACGACTCCAAGCTCGCGGCGGACGTCGGGGATGTGGTGACGTTGGACTACAACTACAGCGATTGGTCCGTGATCAACTCGGTGTCGAGCGACACCGAGGTCCTGCTCTCCGGCGACGTGTCGTACCAGCCGTCCGCTACCGAGGCCGCGAAGACGCTCACCGGCGTCCCGCTGCTCGTGCGGTTTGCCCCTGGTGCCAACAAGGCCGGCCAGGTCATCTACAGCACGTTTCATCTCTCGGCCCAGAACCCGACCTTGCAGCAGGCTATTCTGCTCGACGGCATGACCGGGCTCACCCGCGGCGGCGGTGGCGTGCCGGACTCCGGAGGCAGCAGTGGCTCGTAGCATCCCCAGGTTCGCGGCCCTGCTCGCGCTCGTTCCGCTCTCGGTCTCCTGTCAGGATCAGGGCTACACCCAGCTCAAGCACCAGGACTTCTTCCAACAGAACACCCTGCAGACCGTGGACGTGCTGCTGGTCGTCGACAACTCGTGCTCCATGGTCGAGGAGCAGAACAAGCTCGCCACCAACTTCGACACGTTCATCCAGTATTTCACGGATGCGAACGTGGACTGGCAGATCGGCGTCGTGACGACCGACATGGCGCAGGCCAAGTTCTCCGGTCGGCTCATCGGCGGCGACGACGAGATCATGCTCTACGACGCGACCGGGCAGGCCCAGGACAGCGTCTCCTACGACAAGACCTGGCCGGTGGGCCCCGGCGTGGTCTTCTCGCTGGACCCCAGCTACGACACCGTCACTTCCAACGACTCCCTCGACCACTGGTGTACGACCGTAGCAGCGACGCCCGGCGCGCCCAATCCGGGCTGCGGTGGCACGGGGACAGGCGCGGACGATCGGCTCGGCAGCATCGTCATCACCGAATTCGTCCCCGACCCCGATCCCGTCGACGACACGCTTGGCGAGTGGTTCGAGGTCACGAACATCTCGGCGACGGACGTGGATCTCTCCGGCTGGTCCATCGCGGACACCGGGCGAAACCTCTACACCGTCCCGGACGGCACCACCATCGCCGCTGGCGGGATCAAGGTCTTCGGGCGGTCGGCGGACACGTCCGTCAACGGCGGAATCCCGGTCGATGTCGCCTACGGCGATGCATTCACCCTGAACAACCACGATTTGTTCATCACGCCGCAGACGGATGACCCATCGGAGGTCTTCTCCGAGATCGTCGCGCAGGGGACCAGTGGCAGCGGCACGGAGATGGGCTTTGAGGGCGCGTATGCGGCCGTCTGCACGCCCGCGGACCCCCCGACGCTCGACTGCCCGCTCCCGCTGTCGACCACGGAGAACGCCGGGTTTGTCCGGGACGACGCGAATTTGTCGATCCTCGTCGTCTCGGACGAGAACGACTTCTCGCCCTTGTCCGTTGCCGACTACCTGAACGGGTTCGTCGAGGTGAAGGGTGAGGCGGCCTACCGCGATCACTCCAAGATGAACATCTCGGCCGTGGTGGGTGACACGCCACCGGAGGTCGACGGCGGCCCATCCTGCACGTCGGCGAACGGAAATGCCAAGTATGCGAGCCGATATGTCGAGGCGGTCAGCGAGACCGGCGGCCTGATCGACTCCATCTGCGCCGACGACTTCTCGCCCATCGTCAACCAGCTTGGTTTGACATTGTCGGGCTTGCAGGTGGATTTTGCGCTGAGCCGGACGCCGGACCCCACAACCCTCGCCGTGTCGCTCTACGACTCGAGCGGGGTGACCAAGATCCGCGATCTGACCCAGGACGTCGACTACTCCTACGTGTCCGAGACAAACAGCGTGCACTTTGACCACAGCCAGATCCCGCCTTCGCAGGACTGGATCTCGGTCGACTACCTCATCAAGAGCGGGAGCTGAGTTGAGCTGGATTCACCTCGGTTTCGCGCTGGCGCTCGCCGGTTGCGGCACGAAGAGCTACGAGTGCTCCGAGACGCAGCCCTGCGCGCTCGGGAGCACGTGCGTGAGCGGGAGCTGCGTGGCCGATGGGTGCGCCACGAGCGATCAGTGCGGCATCGGCCAGTATTGCGACACGACCAGCACCTGCGTTGCGGGCTGTCAGGCGGACACGGACTGCAAGTACGGCGAGGCGTGCGATACGACGGCCGGGCAGTGTGTGACGGCCGAGTGCACCGACACGCGCCAGTGCGCATTCAACCAGTTCTGCAGCCCCACGGGCGAGTGCTACGACGCCGGCGGCTACTACTGCCACGACTGCCAGACCGACAACGACTGCGGCGGTAACGGCAATCTCTGCCTCAGCGGCTACTGCGGCGTGACCTGCGTGACGGACTCCGACTGCCCGGATGCCTATGACTGTGCCGGGTTGACGGACATCAACGGCAACGTCGTCGCGTACCAGTGCTACACCTCCTGCTGGCTGTTCGGGAAGTGACGATGCGCTCCTCCATCCTGCTTTTTGCCGCGGCGCCGCTTTGGGTCGCCTGCACCAACGGCAAGACGACTGATACGGGCACGCCCGTCACCCTCGCCGGCCCGACACTCGCCAGCACCCCGCCGGGAGCGGTGGCTGAGGGCGGCCCGCTCGAGATCGACCTCACCGCCTCGGACCCCGATGGCCTCGGCGCGGTCAGCATCTACCACCGCAGCGGTGGCGACCCGACGTGGACGCTCCTGCCGATGACCCCCGGCACCGCGGACGCGTTCAGCGTCACGCTCACCGACACCGACGTCCGCTACCCCTCCGTTGACTACTACTTCAAGGCGACGGACGCCGGGACCATCCCCGCCTCGTCGTACCTGCCCGAGAGCGACCCGGCGAACCTCCCGTTCTCCATACCCGTCACCGTTCAGGGCGTGCCGTTCCCCTACTTCGAGGACTTTGAGTCGGACGACGGCAGCGTGGCGGACCTGAGCACGTTGGGATGGGCGTCGTCGACGACCGGCGAGCGGGGCTACGAGTGGCAGTCCTCGGGCGCCCAGGCGTACTCCGGGACTACGTGCGCGTTCCACCCGCTCGGGTACACGGGCGCGCCAACGTCCAAGGACTACCTGGTCAGCCCCGCCATCGACCTGACAAGCGCGACGACGGCGCAGGTGACGTGGCAGGAGCTCGGCAATTTCGTCGGCACGGCGAACCACGGCCTGTACATCTCGACCACGAGTCGGGACCCGGCGTCTGGCGCCTTCACGCTCGTATCCGCGTTGGCCGCGCCGACGGAGGATGCCTGGGCGCGCTCGCAGGTCGTGGACCTCTCGGCCTACGTTGGCTCGACCGTCTACCTCGCCTGGTATTGGGAGGGCACGGGTGCGGACGACTGGTACGTGGACGACGTGAACGTGCAGCCGTTGCAGGCCGATCTCTCCGAGACCTGGGCGATCCTGCCGGACAGCGTCCACCCCGGTGACAGCACCGCGCTCACCGTCACCGTTACGAATGCGGCGAGCGTCGGCGCGGAGGACGCCGTCGTCACGCTGGCGTTCCCCTCCGGCGGCGCGAGCGCGGACCTCGCCTCGGTCGACGTCGGTCCGGTGCCCGCGAGCGGCAGCGCCACGGCCACATTCAACGTCACCGTCGACCCCACCGAGCCCGACAACCGCTACGTCCCGATGGAGATTGGGCTCACCTCGGGCGACAGCACCACGACCGAGGCGACGAAGCTTCTCGTCGGCACAGCGAGCACGGTCACGCTCACGTGGTCCGCGGATGCAGACGGGTACCTCCAGGCAGACGTCGGCGTCGGCGACACGAGCGCGCCCGGCTGGACCGCCACGTTGTACGCGGCAAACGTCACCGCCGGCGCTGTCTCGGCGAGCATGGACATCACGGACGAGGGCGACCTGCTCCCGCCCGGCCCGGGCGACATGCGATGGTGGACGGACATCTCGACCGCGGGCGGCGGCCACGTGTCCGACCTGGTGATCTCCTACGGCGGGCAGGACTACGCCGCGACGTCCCTCCCGGTGATCTTAGCGGGTGGCACCGACACGTGCTGGGTGCCCGACCCGCCGGCGTTCACCGTCACGGCGAACACCTCGCCCACAACCGTCGCCCCCGGCGATTCGGTCACCCTCAACCTCAGCGTCACCGACACCGGCGCAGCCACCGCCGGCGCCGTCGTCGCCAGCCTGTCCTCGTCCGACCCTGACGTGACCGTCACGAACGGTGACGCCCGCAGCCTCACCAGCGGCGTCATGGCGTCCGGGCAGCGCGCGAGCGTGAGCGGGTTCGCGTTCGACGTCGCCAGCACCCACGCCGACAGCACGGATGTCTCCCTCGACGTCACCCTCGACGACGGCGTCGAGAGCTGGCTCGTGCCCGTCAATGTCGCCGTTCCGTTCCCCGTCCTCGTCGTCAGCTCGATCGTCGTGAACGACGTCACCGGCAACAACGACGGCATCCTCGACCCCGGCGAGTCGGCCACGCTCACCGTGAACATGACCAACGTCGGGGACGAATCGGCATCCGGCGCTGTGACCGGGGTGATGACGGTCGACGACGCCTCCGTCGCCACGGCGGACGTCCCCGCCAGCAGCGAGCTGTTCGGCACGCTGCCGAAGGGATCGACGGCAGACGCCCGCTTTGACGTCACGGTCACCGGCGGCTCGTCCGGCGACCCCCTGGACTTGAACTTCGCGCTCGCCGACAGCTCGCACAGCTACACGTCGGGCACCGAGATGGTGCTCGGCGAGCCGACCTGGAACCTGATCTCCTCCAAGCCGGACGCCGAGAATGACGCGCTTAGCGGCTGGGATTTCGACATCGTCGACGGGTACTACCGCGTCGTCGATGGCGTGATGCAGATCCGGCTGACGTCGTCGACGGTGTACGACCCGACGAAGCTCTTCGTCGAGTTCTGGGGGTCGTCCGCCGGGGCCGACTACTACCTCTACTGGCTGGTCGCGCAGTCCGGGGTTGGGACGCTGCGCGGCTACGACGGGACGAGCGGGACGTTCACGGAGCTGCCTGCGCCGACCATCTCGTCGCCAGACGCGTACACGGTGGAGCTCGACTTCGCCGTCGCTGACCTCGGCTTGTTCAACAACAAGCTGACGGTCGGGTTCGGAAGCGGCTGGTGCGGCGCGCCGAACTACTACTGCGACTCGTTTCCGGACAACTGGGGCTATCCGTATGACAGCTACGACCCGACGAACTGGTACACGCTGAGCTGGTAGGGCCTACGCGCGGTCCGGCAGGTCGGCCCGGCCAAACCCCATCGGCAGCAGCTCCGCCATCGTCGAATCGCGCATGTCCCCAGCCGGATTCGCGCAGATGACGACGGCGTCCGCGCCGAACTCGTGGATGACCTGCCGACAACCACCGCACGGTGCCGCCGGGGGCGACGTGTCCGTCACCACCACCACGGCGACGATGCTGCGGTGCCCGTCGCTGATGGCCTTGTAGATGGCGACGCGCTCGGCGCAGCACACCAGCGGGTAGCTGGCCGACTCGACGTTGCAGCCGGTGTAGACCTCGCCCGAGGCCGTCAGGATGGCGGCGCCCACGGCAAAGCGCGAGTATGGCGCGTAGGCGCGATCCCTGGCGTCTGCCGCTGCGGCGAACAGGACGGCGCGCTGGGCGGGGTTCACAGGGCCTCCAGGAGGCGGCGCGTGAGGGCGACCAGGCGAGCGCTGGCAGCGCCCATGGCCTCCGTCACCTCGACGTGGGTGAGGCGCCCGGCATGGAGGCCAGCCGCGGCGTTGGCGACGACGGACAGCGCGAGCACCTCCAGCCCCGCGTGCCCGGCCGCCATGGCCTCGCTGACAAGGCTCATGCCGACGACGTCTGCCCCGAGCGTGCGGAGCATGCGGATCTCGGCGGGCGTCTCGTAGTTCGGGCCGGGCATCGCGGCGTAGACGACCTCGGGGAGCGAGGGGTCGAGGGCGTGCGCGATGGCGCGCAAACGCTCGGTGTAGAGGTCCGACTGGTCAGGAAAGCGCGTGCCGAGCGTGTCGTCGTTGGGGCCCCGCAGCGGGTTCTGGCCCTGCAGGTTCAGGTGGTCCGCGACGACGCAGATGGTGCCGGCGACGAGGTCCGCGCGGCATCCGCCAACCGCGCTGGTGAGGACGACCCGTCGCGTGCCCCAGCGGGCGAGCGCGCGCACCTGCAGCGCCGCGACGTCCGGGCTGTGCCCTTCGTAGAGGTGCAACCGCCCAGCGAAGGCTGCTACGCGCTTTCCGGCGAGCGTTCCGACGTGGACCCGGCCCCCGTGTCCGGCCACGCCGGGGGAAGGGAGGCCGACGTCGCGGTAGGCGACGGAGTCGGGGAGGAGGTCGGCGAGGGCGCCGAGGCCGCTGCCGAGGACGATTCCGACGTCCGGAGCAGCGCCGAAATGGGCCTGGAGCGCGCTGGCGACGCGATCGTAGGGCTTCTCCGCGTCGGCCGTCATGGTGCGGCCTTGCCCGCCACGGGGACCAGGGACGCGGCGAGGATGAGCTTGTACCGCTCCTTCGCGATGCGCTCGACCGAGTCTGCGAACTCCGGGTGTTGCGTCAGCACTTTCTTGAAATCGGAGCGCTTGAGCACGAACACGTCCGTCTGGGCCAGCGCGCGGATGGATGCGTTCCGTGGGCGCGAGGTCAAGAGCCCGGTCTCACCGAAGAAGTCACCTCCGCCGAGCGTTTTCACGACCTTCCCGTCCGGCCCGATGACCTCGACCTCCCCGCGCGCGATGAAGAACATCTCCTCTGCGCTGTCGCCTTCCCGGAAGATGTAGTCGCCCAGCTCGTACACGTCCGGCTCCAGGGTCATCAGCAGCGAATTCTGGAACGCCGGGTCACTCCCGGCGAACAACGGGACTTTTTCGAGGACGTCGCGATTGATGATCTCCACCCACCGACGGCCGTCACGCTCGAGCAGGTCAAAGGCGCGCTTCGGACCCCAGGAGCCCGCCTCGTAGTTCGGGAATTCCGAGGGCGTGGCCGTCGACCAGCGATCCAGCAGCGGCTGCGCGATTCGCCACGCTCCCTCGACGAGATCGGTGCGTGAAAACAGCGTCGCATCGCCGATCATGCAGTTGTAGACGAGCACTTCGTAGCCGATCGCGCGCGAGGCCTGGAACGCGTCGCCATAGGCAAAGCGCATGTTCACGTTCTGCAGTCGCATGGCGGTCCCGGGCACCTTCGCGTGGAAGCGAAGCTCGATGCCCTGGTCTGGCTGCATGTGGAAGATCAGGCGGTTGTGGTCGATGCTGCTGGCCGCGGTGTTGCGGAACAGCACGTCCGGCGCGCGCTTGAACTGGACGACGATCTCGGTCCCGCGCTTCCAGAGCCGCTTCCCGCTCCGCAGGTAGACCGGCACGCCCTCCCAGCGCCAGTTGTCGATGTTCAGCTTGATCGCGGCGAAGGTCTCCGTCGACGAGGTGGGCGACACGCTCGCCTCCTGCCGGTAGCCCGGGAGCGTCGCCCCGTCGGGCCCGCGCCCGGGACCGTACTGCCCGCGAACGGCGTTCTCGTCGATCTCCTCGCGCGACATGATCCGCACGGCGTCGAGCAGCTTGGCCTTTTCGTTGCGCACGGCGTCCGCCGCGAAGGACACCGGCGGTTCCATGCACAAGTACGCGAGCATCTGGAACATGTGGTTCTGGATCATGTCGCGCAGCACGCCCGAGGTCTCGTAATACCCGCCGCGACCCTCCACTCCCACCGACTCGCCGACCGTGAACTGGATGTGGTCGATGTAGTTTCGGTTCCACAGCGGCTCAAACATGCCGTTGGAGAAGCGGAACGCCATCAGGTTCTGGACGGTCTCCTTGCCGAGGTAGTGGTCGATGCGGAAGATCTGGTCCTCCCGCCAGTATTTGAGCATCTCCCGGTTGAGCTCCATCGCGCTCGCGAGATCGTGCCCGAAGGGCTTCTCGACGATCACCCGCTTCCAACCTGCGCCAAGCTTGGTGAAGCCCGCAGCGTGCAACGCGCTCGACACCATGCCGAAGACCGAGGGCGGCGTGGCCATGTAGAAGAGGACGTTGCCGCCGCACGCGAGCTCCACATCCAGCCCGCCGACCACCGTTCCAAGCCGCGCGAACGCCTCCGGCTCGTTGAACTTGCCGGGTACGTAGTGCAGCCGCCCCACAAAATCGGCCCAGACCGCCTCGTTGAACGGCACGCGGGTCGTGAACTGCCGAACTTGAACCGTCATTCGCTCGCGAAACTCGTCGGTCGTCCACGCGTCCATGGCCATGCCGACGATCGCGAACTTCGAGGAGAGGAGGCCGTCGCAGGCGAGGTGGTAGAGCGCCGGGAGCAACAGGCGCCGCGTCAGGTCGCCAGATGCGCCGAAGATGACGAGAATGCAGGGATCGCCGGGGATGATGGCGTCGACGTCGGGCATGGTGCTACCAGGGATGCGCGCAAGTATCCGCTGGGAGGCGCATTTGGGGACCTGGCGACGTCGCTCCTTGCCAGGTCAGGCCAGCGGGGCGTCCGCGAGCAGCTGGGTGAGTCGCCCACCGTGCTGTTGCTTCGCGGCGTCCAGCACGGCGATGTACGTCGCGACCGGCAGCGCGATGAGGGCTTCAAGCTCGTCATCCTCGACCGTCACCCCGAAAAGCGCCAGGCCCGCGCGCCGCTCCTCCGCGCGGCCCCGCGACAGGCCCTGCGACAGGCCCTGCGACAGGCCCTGCGACAGGCCCTGCGACAGGCCCTGCGACAGGCCCTGCGACAGGCCCTGCGACAGGCCCTGCGACAGGCCCTGCGACAGGCCCTGCGCGACGGCGATTGCCATGGCTTCCGCCGCCGCCCGTTCCGCCCGCTCCGCCCGTTCCCTGAATGTCCCTTCCATCCGAGCCTCCACGCACTTCAGTGTAGCTGAATCGACCCCCAACGCCAAGATCAGCGCGTGCAGGTTGTCGAGTTGGTCCCAACGTTCGGCCGCCGAGAGGGTCTCCGCCGCGGCGTCGACCGCCGCCACCCTCTCCGAGCTCGGCACCGTAAGGGGCGCGAGCTCAGCGAGGGTCGGCACCAGCGCCAGCGTGGGGTGGTCACGGAGGCGCAGGACATCAAGCGTGAGCACGATGCTGCCGAACTCAACCCGGGACGGCAGATCCCTCAGCGGTCCATCGGCGAGCACCACGAGGATGCTTCGGACGGGGAGGTGGTGCTCCTGGACCAGCCCCGCGGCGTAAACCACCATTCGCCCGGTGATCTCGCGGGGATCGGGCTCACCGCTGCCCTTGCGTCGGCGGCGACGTGGGCTGCGCTCAAACTCGATGTGGATGACTGTTTCGACGCCGCGGATCCACACACGCGCGACGTAGTCCGCGCTCCGGCGGGCTCGCTGCTCCAGCGGCAGGGTCGCGACCGGCCCGTCTACCTCGATCCCCACGAGCGCAAGGAGCGCCTGCGGATCGCGCGCTGCGGCGTCCTTGAGGACGTCGTCGAAGGTTGGTCGGCGGTCGACGGGCATTGGCCGGGGCCGAGCAAGAACGGGGCCACCCGCGTAGCCCCGCCGGGGCTATCGAAAAGGCTGGTTGTCAGCCGATCGGGGCGCCACCGGACCGAGTTGGGGTGACGGACGTCTTCTCGTGGTTACGTTATCGTGTCCGTCGAAAATATAGATGGATACCTATAAATCCGACAGCGCGAAAATCGAGTCCTCGCGGCGAGGACACAGAACAGACACGGATGCCAAATGGCCAGGAACAACATCTCCCTCAGCGTCGACCCCCGAAACCCGCCGAAGGGCTACCCCGGCCCCTTCAAGGTGC